>JAMCVO010000397.1 GCA_023475715.1 Actinomycetota bacterium | reverse complement strand
GTTCCAGTTAGGGTCAGAAATTATGGCAAACCTGCCGACGCTGTTAAAAGCAATTGCCTGGGCGGTATGGGTTGGAGAAGTTGCTATAAGCAGTGCACTCCTGACAGTGTCAGGGTAGGTGACAAGCCACTGAAGGGCTTGCATGCCGCCCATGGAACCGCCGCCAATACAGAATAATCTTTCGATTCCCAAATGCTCCAGCAATTTTTTTTGGGGTACGAGCATGTCCTTGATTGAAATAACCGGAAATGCCAGGCCAAAAGGTTTTCCTGTCTGCGGATTTATTGAAGAAGGCCCGGTAGACCCTTTACAACCTCCGATGACATTTGCGCAAATAACAAAAAACTTTTCGGTATCAAAAGGTTTACCAGGTCCGATCATCATATCCCACCAGCCTGGTTTAGTGTCATCCGGACTATTATAGCCTGCCGCATGAGAATCCCCTGACAGTGCATGGAATACCAGAATTGCATTGCTTTTTTTGCTGTTGAGTTCGCCATAAGTTTCATATGCAATAGTTATAGGGCCTAATTTTTCACCATTTGATAAAATGAGCTCATTTGGCTTTTCTGCAAAATTAAAAAATTTTGTTTTTACAAGTCCTACGCTATTATCATGATTTAGTTTTCCCTTTTCGATCATGAAAGTTCTATATTCCTATATTTTAATAACAACTATTTTAATAATCGGATATTAACCTTAATAATTTATTATTTCAAATATTTTGAAAAAGCCAGGTAGACAGATATCTTTCACCACTGTCAGGAAGTATTACTACAATTATTTTATCTTTGTTCTCTTTTCTTTTAGCCACCTGAAGTGCTGCCCAAAATGCTGCACCGCTTGATATACCTGCCAGTATCCCTTCTACTCTGGCAAGCTGACGAGCAGTAATGCCGGAATCCTCATTTGTTACCTGGATAATTTCATCTATTTGATCCCTGTTTAATACTTGTGGTACAAATCCTGCTCCAATACCCTGGATTTTATGAGGCCCCGGCGCACCCCCCGAGAGAACGGGGGAATCCTTGGGTTCGACAGCGATAAGTTTGACATTCGGATTTTTCTTTTTTAAAATTTCGCCAACTCCGGTTATTGTGCCTCCGGTACCAACTCCTGAAATGAATATATCAACTTTTCCATCAGTATCATTAAGAATCTCTTGTGCTGTTGTTTTTCTGTGGATTTCAGGATTTGCCGGATTATTAAACTGCTGCGGCATGAAGCTGTTTTTGGTTTCAGCTGTCAATTCGGCAGCTTTTGCAACTGCCCCGCTCATTCCTTTTGAACCCTCCGTAAGCACAAGTTCCGCACCCAGAATTTTTAACAGTTGCCTTCGTTCGATACTCATTGTTTCGGGCATTGTCAGAATAAGTTTATAGCCTTTTGCTGCCGCAACGAACGCTAAAGAAATACCGGTATTACCACTTGTGGGCTCAATAATCACTGTATCTTTATTGATTTTTCCTTCCTTTTCAGCAGCTTCTATCATAGCGATACCTATTCTGTCCTTTACGCTTGAATAAGGATTAAAGGATTCCAGTTTGGCAAGTATAGTGTTAGGATTTTTATTTAATTTATTAATTTTTACAAGAGGCGTGTTGCCAATTGTTTTTGTTATGTCTTCATAAATTTTTGACATTTACCCTCCTTATACTTGATTTAACCATATCATATATTTTAAATCTTTTTATAAATTTTCCCGTATTATTTTTGGGATTTTTTTAGAGCTTGTTCAATATCATTAATTATATCATCAATATGTTCAATCCCTATCGAAAGTCTTATAAAATCGGGAGTTACACCTGTTGCAAGCTGCTCTTCTTCGGATAATTGCTGATGGGTCGTTGTTGCCGGATGAATTGCCAAAGTTTTAGCATCACCGATATTTGCAAGATGGGATATGAGTTCAAGTGAATTAATAAACTTTCTCCCAGCTTCGACTCCTCCCTTAATTCCAAAACCTATGATTGCACCTGCACCTTTAGGCAGATATTTTTTTACTCTTTCTTTTTCAGGGCTTGAATCAAGTCCAGGGTAATTAACCCAGCTAACCAGGGAGCTTGATTCAAGGTATCTTGCCACTGCGAGAGCATTCTCGCTGTGCTTTATCATTCTTAAAGGAAGTGTTTCAAGACCCTGAAGGAATAGAAATGAATTGAAAGGAGATAGTGCCGGTCCAAGATCTCTTAACAGCACTACTCTTGCTTTAATGATGTATGCAATATTTCCGAGAGGTTCAAGAGCTTTTACAAATTCCAGATTATGATATGATGGCTCCGGATCTGCTATAAGAGGAAATTTTCCATTTGTCCAATCAAATTTACCAGAATCTACAATTAAACCACCCATGGATGTTCCATGCCCACCAATAAATTTTGTAGCGGAATAAACAATGATATCAACACCAAAATCGAAAGGCTTTAAAAGATAGGGTGACACAGTATTATCAAGAATTAAAGGAATTCCATTTTTATGGGCAAGCTCTGACAAAATCTCAAGGTCTGCAATATCAAGCTTGGGATTACCTATGGATTCAGCATAGATTGCTTTGGTCTTATTATTGATAGCTTTCTTAAATGCATCTGGATCATTCGACTTTACAAAGTTTACTTTTATTCCTAACCTGGCAAGAGTATAATGAAATAAATTATAAGTGCCGCCGTAAAGATTATCTGCAGAAACTATCTCGTCACCTGATTGTGCAATATTTAAGATGGAAATAGTTTCGGCTGCCTGGCCGCTGGCTACAGCAAGCGCTCCAACACCCCCGTCAAGCGCTGTAATTCTTTTCTCCAGTACATCGGAAGTCGGGTTCATAATCCTTGTGTAAATGTTCCCGAATTCCTTCAAAGCAAACAGATTTGCCGCATGATCGGTATCATGAAATTGATATGATGTTGTCTGATAGATTGGAACTGCTCTTGCTCCGGTTGTAGGATCCGGTACCTGCCCTCCATGCAATGTGAGAGTTTCAATTTTTAATTTGTTGTCGATTTCTGTCATTTTTTTCTCCTCTTTTTTATATTTTTATAATGAATGAAATTTTTTTATGATTTATAAAGCTTACATGTAAAATATCTTTACTTTTTATTTAAATTTAATGCTTTATTCATGCTACCGGTCGTATATCCTTCAATATCCAGAGTTATATAAACGTAACCTAACTTTTTAAATGATTTTACAATTGTATTTTTAATTTTATCTTTGAGAATCTCCGTCATATCATGGACCGGTACTTCTATTCTTGCAATATTTCCATGGTGTCTTACCCTGACATGCCTGAAGCCTAGTTTTTTAAGTACCGATTCAGCACTGCTTATTTTTTGAAGTATGTCTTCGGTAATTTTAGTTCCATAAGGAATCCTGCTTGCAAGGCATGCTGCAGCAGGTTTATCCCAGGTAGGAAGGCCAAGCTTTTTTGAAGCGGTTCTGATTTCCAATTTCGTTAATCCTACTTCCTTTAATGGGCTGACGACTCCCCATTTTTTTACGGCTTTGACTCCAGGTCGCCAGTCATCCATATCTTCATAATTCGAGCCATCGAAAATATAGCTGAAATTATTTTTTTTAGCATATTTTGAAATTAATCCCAGAAGCTCATCCTTACAGTAATAACACCTTTCCTTATCGTTTGCTGTAAATGATTTATTGCTCAGCTCGTCGGTTTCAATAATAACCTGTTTTACCTTTAATACTTGCGCTATAGTTTTAGAGTCTTTTAATTCGCTTTGTGTCAGAGTAGGGGATTTTGCTGTAACTGCTATTACTTTATCCTTAAGAATATCCGATGCTGTTTTAAGCAGAAAGGTACTGTCAACTCCGCCAGAGAAAGCAACAATCGCTGAATCAATTGATCCCAGGTAATTTCTTAACTTATTTATTTTTTTTTCCAGTAATTCATTCATAATAATTTAAATACTACTTTTCTAAATTTTATATGTAATAATTATTAACCAGTTGTTCATTTTTTGTATTTTGCATATTAATAATATCTGCAAGAGTCAATGAATCAAGATACTTAACTATTTCATTACTTAGCCCTAACCATAAATCCCTGCTGACACAATTATCGGACCGTTCGCAAGCTGATTTATTTTTTACGCATTCAAGCAGGCACAAATCTCCTTCCATGGTCTCAATTATGTCTTTTATCCTTATTTCGGAAGGCAGTCTTGAAAGGCAGTAACCTCCATGAGAACCCCTGATAGCATTTAATAAACCGGCACTTTTAAGAGGTATTACTATCAAACTTAAGTATTTTTCTGAAATGCTTTCACTTTTTGCAACATCTTTTAACAATGAATATCCATTATTAAAATTTCGGGCCAAATAGATCATAAGTCTCATCCCGTATCTTGTTCTTGTTGAAATTCGCATTTTGCTTACCTTCTTACAATTTACTACTAATAATATAGTATTGGTAGTGAATTATAATTTATATTTTTGAAATGTCAAGATAATCTTTAAGAGAATTACAAATCTTTAATAGCTCTTTCGATGATACCCCCGCCAACTAAAATGTTACCACTATAGAAAACCACTGATTGGCCCGGTGTGATCGCTTCCTGAAATTCATCGAATTTAACGAGACATTTATCGTCAATAAGTTTTAATACACATTTTTCATCTTTGTGATTATATCTTATTTTTGCCGATAGGCTTTCAGGTATGCTGTCGGTTAAAAAATTCAGGTTGCCTGCTATTAATGCTCTTGCTTTCAGGTCTGATTTGGTACCGGCTATAATCTGGTTTTCTTCCGCATTTATTGAAACTACGTATAATGGTTCGGCATGACTGATACCCAGGCCTTTCCTTTGACCAATTGTATAAAATGGAAAACCTTTATGTTCCCCGATAATATTATTATGCATATCCATTATCAGTCCCGGACTTATATTCCCACCCTTAGTTCTTTCAACTATAAATGCCGGATAGTCTTTTCTTGCAACAAAGCATATATCCTGGCTCTCCTCCTTGTCTGCAACAGATAATCCAAGTTTCTTGGCTATATCTTTTATCTCATTTTTTTTATATAAACATAGTGGAAATAAAATATTTTTAAGATTATTTTTTGCGATAGCATAAAGAAAATAAGTCTGGTCTTTTTTGGGATCTTTTGATTTGGTCAGGAAGTATTTTCCGTCTCTGCTTTTGATACAGGCATAATGACCTGTCGCCAGATAGTCAAAACCCATTGCCAGTGCTTTTTTTAAAAGAATTTCAAATTTAAGGTATTTATTGCAGTCAATACATGGATTGGGAGTATTTCCTGACAAATAAGCATCGATAAATCTTTTTATGACTTTTTCTTCCAGATCTTCGGCAAAATCCATTATGTGATGAGGTATTCCGAGTTTCTGGCAGACTTTCTTCGCATCATTAATTGCATCTGGACCGCAGCATTTAGCCGGCTCTTCTTCAGCAGTTTTGATACCCAGGCACATGGTTGCACCTACAACATCATAACCCTGTTCTTTCAACAGATAAGCCGCAACTGAAGAGTCAACACCTCCGCTCATTGCTGCCAGAACTTTTTTTGCCATTGGACGGTACCCTTTGCTTAAAATTCAATATAAAAAATTTAAATTAATAAGAATATCTGTTAGCATCTAAAATTTCGTGATAACAATAAAGGAAAATTTTAAGAGCCATGATGGGTATTTCAAAAACACACAGGCTTTTCCCCTGCGAGTAAAAGCCAGCTCAGTTTCAGGCTTCGCTCTCCTCCCGGAGGAGGAACCATGCCCGCTTAAGCCTTCAAATGGTTTTCTCAATACCCATCCTGGCTTATCAATTTATTTTTTATCACAAAATTTTAGATGCTTCCGAACATCTTAGTTGCATTGAACATATAATATTATTATTTATAATATCATATCATCAAATTTGAAATTGATTAAATTTGGAATTTGTTAAAACAATTATTCGACTGAATATTCATTCAAGCTTATATAAAAAGCCGCCATTATCTCTGTACTTATCAATTAATTCCAAATCTTCACTTTGCGGAATGTCTTCGGCTGAAAGAATAACTATATATTTATAATTGAATTTATTGTTTTTGCCTGTCTTGTTTATTTCTTTAATCTCGCTTAATATTTGCCGATCATTTTTGTCGCTGACATTTATGTATCTTATATCTTTTGGATATAAGTTGTAAGCCAACTCTGACATTATATAAACAGGCTCATCCCTTAAAAGAACTATTATATTTTCTCCTTCCGGAACTTTCTGTCCGATCCAGGATATGAATCTTCTGAAATTGTAGAAACCTTCATAAGTCTTATCAAATTCTGCCTTTAGAATATATTGCTTGTATGAATCTACATAGCTTTTTATCGTAAAAGAATTTAATGCAATAAAATAAAAGGAAAATGCTAAAAGGACTGCGGTGGAAATAAAAATCAGAATTTTTACAGGTGTAATTTTTTGACGTTCTTTTGCTGCTGCTGCCCGGTAAAGGAGCATATAAACAAGGAACAATATCAGGGAAAATGTCAGGAATATGTAAGCAGGAGCGGCAAACCTGTTTATTTGCTCTATATTCATTAATTTTTTGGACCAGTAGTTAATGTATGAATCCAACGGCAAAATCAATCTTTTTGTAAGCCTTACCTCAGAAATTTTTATTGCAATGCCTTCAATTCTGGGGGAGTTTATTGAAACTGATGATATGAAATTATTGCTGACGATATTATTGTTGCTGCTGTCATTGTCGGTAAAGCCACTGGATTCGCCGCTCTGTGTCCATGCAGGGTTCTCACCGGTTGGAATGTAGTAAGAATGCTTGATCCCATCGATAACAATTCGGAAAGTCTGTTGTTTTTTTATTTCTGTCATATCAGAGACATTGCTTGTTTTGTCGGCAGCATGCTTCCAATTGACTGCAATGCTGCTTGACGGATATTTAACATTGCCAATATTTTCTGCTTTTACATCCATAACAATAAAATCACCAATTTCAGGAATAAAATGCGCTTGCTCCAAAGGTATATTTAATTTTTTCTCATTTGTTTTCTCAATTTTATCCTGCGAGTAATATATAATAGTTTTGGTTACTGCGGGTATGCATGTGAAAATAAAAAAAAGCAGAAACACAATACATATCAGTATAAAAACCAGAGTATGCTTCTTGCTTATTTTTTTGCGAAGGTTATTTTTTTTGTAAAACAATTCAAAAATCTAATATAATTTAACTTATGACTTCTGTATTTACAGCAGAATATTTTAATGTTTTAAACGATTATACAATTTTTTGAATTACTCTCAAAAATTTCATATAGAATATGTATATATTTTATTCTTGAAGAAAATAGGATAATTCCAGCGGATGTTGGAAAGCATGATGAGTTGTACTAAATCTTAGAGATCAAGGATTTAGTTTCTATTTGTCATATTGCTGTAACATTGTGGAAAATAACAATGGATTTAATAAGGTTACTTTCAGCGATAATTTCACTTTTTTTTATCGGCTATGTGCCAGTATATTTTATGCTCTTAAAAAATAACAGTTCTTCATTGAAATTCAGAAGTATTCCAGGCAGGGTGTTTATTTTTTTTATAAGCTTTTATACAGGGATGCTGGTTGCTTCGATATATCTTGCTGTCCTGTCACTGGCAGGTCTTAAATACAGCCTGGCCAGTACAAGCATGTTCAGCGCTGTCTTCTTTATTGCCTCAATTTACCTTTTTGTAAGAAAAAAGCTGCAGTTTTCAAAAAGTAAATCAGGAGAAGGTCATGATATTAAAACCGAATGTGGTAATGCCAAAGGATATGAAATAAAAGAAAAAGAAAACTCCTGCAAAAGAATTATATTTTATATTTTTGTTTTTCTTATTTTTATAAACTTTTTAACAGTATTGTTTTTTGCCTTGCTTTTTCCCATAAGATTCTGGGATGCGATAGCCAGCTGGAGTTTGAAAGGCAGAGCTTTTTTTATTGATGCAAGCATAGTGCCTTTTTTTAAAAGCCACAATTACCAGTTCGCCCATCTTTCGTATCCATTATATCTGCCCCTTATGCAAACCTGGATATATGTATGGATGGGAAAAATAAATGAAAATCTTGTAAAAGTTATATTCCCGCTTTTTTATTTATCAGGTTTGTTTATTCTTTATTACCTGTTCAGCAAGAAATACAAGAGAGCCATAGCAATTATTTATGTTTTTATTTTTTCAGCATTGCCTGTGGTTATGGATCATGGCTACATAGAATATACAAACCTGCTCTTTGCAATTATCTTAATGCTTGCTGTCTGTTTTTTTTATAATTATATTAAAGGAGAAGCATCCCGGATACATTTATCAGTGCCGCAAGATGTCTCAGCAGCAGCTATTGGTCCTGAAACCAAAAATTATCTTATGTTGTCAACAATCTTTTTTGGAATACTGGCTCAAATCAGAAGTGAAGGGTTGTTTTTTCTGGGAATATTTTTGATAATTAATTTGATTTTGGATATAGCCTTTATAATCAGAGATAAGAAGGCTTATAAGTCTTTTAAAACTGGAGCCGGCAAAGCAACAGCTCCGTCAACCGGTAAATTTAAAAAAATAAATTATTATTCCGGACCAATTCTGGCAATATTAACCCCCGTATTTTTTTCACTCCTGCTGATGGCTGTCTGGATAATTCTAAAGCATAAACTCAATATCCGATTCTTAAGCAATGAATGGCTGCCTGTTCTAAACGGCGGACAGCAAAATAATATTTTTGGTCAGGGAATCTTCAGCTTCGGCCAGGCTTTGAAAGCATTATTTTCAGAGCTTATTTTTTCTGCTTTTGATTCAACCAGGGCTTATCTTGGCTCTTCCTATGGTGTAATATGGGGAGTCTTATTTATTTTTTTTATTTTTAATGTCAAAAAATTATTTAAAAATTTTAACTGGATTTTCTTTGCATTTATTGCCGCCGGATTTATCGTATTGCTTCTTTCACTCGGTGCGATTGCTGATTTTACATGGTCCACCGACAGGTATGTACTGCATCTGTTTCCATTGACTTATTTCTGGATATTATATAATTTACCAGCTTGAAAAAAGAATAAAGATAGCATTTTTTATCAAAAAGTTTTTAAATGATTTTAAGGTGAAAGCTAATTGAGTACAACAATTATAATTATAATTTCAGTATTGACAGCTGTAACAGCATTAGCAGCGTTAATATACTGGTATGCTTTTATTTTTGAAGTCAGCAATTTCAAGCTGTCAGAGATTGAAATATTCTTAAAAGGCCGGACTAACCAAACTAAAAAAGACCAGGCCGAAAAAAGCCAGATCAAAAAAAGTAAAGCCGATAATACAAAAAGTCATCCGGAATTTTCAGTTCTGCACCTGTCCGATTTCCATTTGAGAAAAGATGCAAAAGGAGAAAAGCTTTTTAAATTTATCCGGAGTCTTAAATCCATTGTCCCTGCTCCAGACTTTATCTTTATCACGGGAGATCTTGTTGAAAAAAATGAGAATTTTCCTTTTTTATTTAAAATGCTCGAAAGTTTAAATGCCGGCTATGGCAAATTTGCAGTTTTCGGCGTACATGATTATTTCAATAAGACTCCAAGTGAGTTTTTAAAAAATATGATAAAGAGGAAGAAGGAGTATAAGAGGCTTAATGATGTTACCGAACTTGTTGCAAAATTAAACTCTATAGGCATTAAGGTCCTTAGAAATGAAAACATAACATTTTGTTTGGATAAGAAGGCTGCTTCAGTTGGGCAAATAAAAAATATTGAAATAATTGGAGTCGAAGATTCCATGATTAAAAAAACAGATGTAGCAAAAGCTTTTGCAGGTTTAAATAATTCCATAGAATTAAATAATAAACTTAAAATTATGCCCTTAGTTCAACATTATGATTCCGGAAAAGAAGTAACAGCTAAGGACGAAAAAAATATGATTGAAGAAGATATGATGGATTCCCAATCTGATACAATAGGGCGGAATAAAAACAGATATAAGCAAGCCTTCAAATCCTGCAATAACTCTTTACATACCTTAAACACCGGTGGGACAATCCGTATCGTGCTTACCCATACTCCGGACATGGACCTTCTGGTTGACCTTTCCGACAGAAAGGCGGATGTGGTCCTTTGCGGCCATACACACGGCGGCCAGGTCAGGCTTCCGGGAGCAGGAGCTTTGATATCGGGCTGCAATATAAAAACAAAATACTGCTCCGGTTTATTTTATTTTAATAATTTTGTCCTCTATACAACAAGAGGACTTGGTGAAGGGAGATATTCACCTTTCAGATTTTACTGCCAACCGGAAGCAACCCTGATAAAGTTTTATCGATGTTGACAGCATCGTTATAATACTATATTATTATTCATAACATGAATAATAATTATTCAAGTAATGAATTAAAATACATAAATAGGTGGCAGTCTGCATTATTGAAAAATGCTTTGGCCAATTATCCTGTTGTAATTATTACCGGTGCCCGGCAGGTAGGGAAAAGTACATTTTTAAGAAATGACGAGAATCTAAAAGACTGGAAATATTTAACACTTGATGATTTTGACTTACTCCGGCAGTCCAGGAATAATCCAGAAAGCCTATGGCTGGACTCAGATCATATAATAATTGATGAAGCACAAAAATCACCAGACGTACTTTCTGCAATAAAAAAAGTTGTAGATAGCAGCAATAATAAAAAACAATTTATACTTTCCGGATCAGCGAACTTATTATTAATGAGAAGAATTACCGAAACTCTTGCTGGTAGAGCTTTATATATCGTTTTGCCTCCAATGGCATATTCTGAAAAAAAAGGGTTCAAAAACAATAGAATACTTGAAAGATTTTTTAATGAAGAAAAAATAAAAAATAATTTTAATCAAGTTGCTATAAGTGAAACTTTGATAAGAGGATTTATGCCGCCGCTGTTGAGATTTAAAAATATTGAAGATATCCCAGGATGGTGGGAATCATATTCGGCGACTTATCTGGAGAGAGATTTAAGAGAGCTTTCACAGGTGAGTTCATTAATTGATTTTAGAAATTTAATGCAAATCCTTGCATTTAGAACTGCAAGAGTACTTAATCAGTCTGAGGTTTCAAGAGACTCTTCAATATCACAACCAACTACCCACAGATATATTAATTTACTTCAGACGTCTCATATTATAGAAGTTATACCGGCATTTTTTAAAAATAGGACAAAAAGACTTGTAAAATCTCCAAAAATTTATTGGATTGACCCATCAATGGCAATCTATCTTGCAGGTTTTTATGATAAAAAATCATTGGAGAGCTCAAGGGAGTATGGCTTATTTTTTGAATCTCTGGTTTATCATCATTTAAGAATATCGGTCAATCTGTTTAAACCTAAAGCCAACATCTATCACTTTAGAACAACTGGCGGGCATGAAGTTGATTTTATAATAGAATACGGAAATAAGCTGATAGCACTTGAAGTTAAAATGGCTGATAAGGTTAAATATGATGATTTAAAAAATATAAAAATTTTTATGGAAGAATATCCTGAGACAATTGCTGGTCTTATCATTTATAACGGATCCGAATTAAAATATATGGATAAAAGAATCATAGCAGTTCCAATATCAAATATTTTATAATTAAAAATATTGGCAACACTTCCATTGTTTTTAACAGCTCTGAAGAAGGATGTTTATAATAATGTTTTATCACATAAACAATAATGACGGAAAGGGAAAAGACCCTTATCTGCAAAATATAGAACTCAGGATGGAAATTTGAAGCCTGATATTGGCAATATTGTATATTTTATCTAATATATTCGTTAAAATTTCATTATTATATCTAATATACAAATTAAAATGAATAAAAATGAAATCTTAGAAGTTTTAGAGGACTGGAATTTCTGGAGCTATCCAAAACAATAAAATAATGAAGCAAAGGACTGAGAATGAATTTTGAAATTCCATACGGAAAGCATCTTATAAGTCTTTCCATACCGGGCAGCAATATCATCAATTTTAAATGCAGAGACAATAAAAAGTCAGATTTTAAAGAAGAGCAGGATTTAATTATAAGTGCCCTGGAAAACCCTGTATCATCTCAAAACCTCGCAGGCCTTGCATACGGGAAAAAAGATGTTTGCATACTTGTTTCCGATATAACAAGACCTTGCCCATCTTATAAGTTTTTACCCTATCTTGTAAAGGAACTAAAAGATGCCGACGTCAGGTCCATTAAAATAGTTTTTGGCCTTGGGATACATCGTTCACACACGCAAGAAGAACAAATAAAACTTGTCGGAGCTAAAACGGCAGAGGAATGCAAGCTTATGGACTTCGATAAAAATAAATGCAGTAGCATAGGCAGCACTTCTTACGGCACTCCGGTTGAAGTATCGGAAGAAGTGATAAATTCCGATTTTATAATAGCTACGGGAAACATCGAGTATCATTACTTTGCAGGATATTCAGGGGGAGCAAAGGCGATAATGCCCGGAGCATGCTCATATAATTCTGTTTGTGCCAATCATTCCATGATGCTTGATGAATCTGCAAGAGCCGGTGAATTTGTCGCTAATCCGGTACGACAGGATATCGAAGAGGCAGGCAGGATGGCGCAAATCGACTTTATTTTTAATGTGATCCTTGATGACAGCAAAAAAATAATTGGTGCAGTTGCAGGCAAAAATAATGAAGCATTGCTGCAAGGTATAAATATTTATGACTGGCTCTATGAAGTTAGGTGCGCTGAAAAAGCGAACATCGTCATAGCATCCGCAGGCGGCTATCCAAAAGATATAAATTTATACCAGGCGCAAAAAGCATTGGAAAATGTTAAAGATATCGTAAAAGACGGCGGAATAATAATACTGGCTGCAGAATGCACCGAAGGTTTTGGTGAGGATAAGTTTGCAGAATGGATGCAGGAAACAAAAGACTTTGAAGGTCTTTTTAAAAAGATAAGGCAGAAATTTGTTCTGGGAGGTCATAAAGCTGTGGCAGTTTCCAAGCTTCTTACAAGAGCAAGAGTGATTTTATATTCAAATTTTGACAGTGGAGCAACCAACAATATGGGTTTTGAAAAAATAGATGATATTG
>JAMCVO010000720.1 GCA_023475715.1 Actinomycetota bacterium | reverse complement strand
GCATGTTTTACAAAAACAGCATCGGCACATACCTTCATGGGCCGATTTTACCCAAAAATCCCCACCTGGCTGATTATTTAATAAAAGTTGCGCTGGAAAAAAAATATAAAAAGACTATCGAACTTTCATCTCTTGATGATTCCCTTGAATGGAGAGCTCATAAGGCAATTGCGATGAAGCTTGGAATTGAGATATAATACTCTTGATGAAAATAGATGTAAAACATGTTGCCAAACTGGCAAATCTGGATCTTGATAAAGACGGAATCAAAAAATTCGAAATTCAATTGTCCTCAATTTTAGACTACATCGAAAAACTTCAGGAAGTAAACACCAAAGATCTCAAAGAAACGAGCCAAGTAACAGGGCTTGAAAATATTACCAGAAAAGATGAAACAAAACCATCTTTGTCACAGGAAGAAGTACTGTCGAATGCAAAATCCAAACATAATGGTTTTTTCAGAGTAAAAGCCATATTCGAAGAGCAAACATGAACCTTAATCAACTTACTATTACAGAAGCTAAGGAATTGTTAAAAAAGAAGGAAATTTCATCTTCTGAATTAACAAAAGACTGCTTTGATAAAATCAAAAAAAACGATCCGGAAGTCAACTCTTTTATAACTATTTGTGAAAATCAGGCTTTAGAACAGGCAAAAAAATCCGATGAATTAATTAACGATGGGGAGGAATTGCCCCTTCTTGGTATACCGGTTTCCTTAAAAGACTTATATCTTACCAAAGGAATCAAAACAACCGCCGCATCCAGAGTTTTAGATAATTACATCCCGCAATATGACGCAACTGCAGTTAAAAAATTAAAAGATGCAGGTGCTGTTATTGTCGGTAAAACAAATTGTGATGCCTGGGCACATGGATCAAGTGGGGAAAACTCAGATTTTGGACCAACAAAAAATCCTTGGAATACTGGATATGTTCCTGGCGGCTCAAGCAGCGGTTCTGCAGCAAGCGTGGCATCTGACATGTGTCTTGCGTCAACCGGAACCGATACAGGAGGATCAATCAGGCTGCCGGCCAGTTTCTGCAATTTAGTCGGATTAAAGCCGACATATGGACGAGTCAGCCGTTATGGAATTATTTCTATGGCTTCATCTCTTGATACAGTCGGGCATTTCACAAAAACTGTCGAAGACAATGCATTATTTTTAAGCGTAACTGCCGGAAAAGATAATAACGATGCAACTACTCCACCCAACCCTGTGCCAAATTATATGGAATTTCTTAGAAAAGGAGTGAATGGTTTTAGAATTGGAGTACCGAAAGAGTATTTCGCTGAAGGACTTGATTCAAAAATCAAAGAGCTGATTGAAAAAGCACTTAAATTTTATGAAGAAAAAGGTGCAGAAATTATCGAAATTTCACTTCCTTATACAGAATATGCTACTGCCTGCTATTACATAATTCAGCCGGCTGAAGTATCATCTAATTTGGCAAGGTATGATGGTATAAGATTTGGAAATGAAAGAATAAATTTCGGTGACGAAGCCAAAAGGAGAATCATGCTCGGCACATTTACATTATCAGTTGGATATTACGATGCTTACTACAAAAAAGCCATGCAGATAAGAACACTTATAAAAGAAGATTTTGAAAAAGCATTTAAACAAGTAGATGCGATTATTACTCCTGTTTCCCCCACTCTTCCTTGGAAATTGGGTGAAAAGATTGATGACCCGTTAAAAATGTATTTATCGGACATATTTACAGTTACGGCAAATATTGCCGGTATTCCCGGCCTATCAGTTCCGGTTGGTTTTGTTGATGAATTTCCAGTTGGCATGCAGATTCTTGGCCCGATGTTTTCCGAAGAAAAATTATTCCAGATAGGTTTTGCATACGAACAACATACGCAATTGTATAAACAAAAACCAAAATTATGAACAACAAATACAAAGCAATTATAGGTTTAGAAGTGCACGTTGAATTAAAAACTGAAAGCAAAATGTTTTGCGGCTGTTCAGCGGATTATTTCGGGCACGAACCAAATACCCATTGTTGCCCTGTTTGTTTAGGGTTGCCAGGCGCCCTTCCTGTCCCCAACCAAAAAGCAATTGAGTGGTGCGTTATGATCGGTCTGGCGTTAAATTGCGAAATCTCTCCTTTTGCCAAGTTTGACAGGAAAAATTACTTTTATCCGGATTTGCCCAAAGGCTACCAGATATCCCAATATGATCAGCCTTTCTGCATCAACGGCTCAATAAAATTAAACAGCGGAAAAACAATCCGTATACGAAGAGTTCACATGGAAGAAGACACAGGCAAACTGCTGCATGAGACATTAAATGATGAAGAATCGACTTTGATAGATTTTAACCGGTCTGGCGTACCTTTAGTTGAAATTGTCACCGAGCCTGACTTCGAGAATGCTCTTGATGTCAAAGAATATCTGCAAAGGTTACAGCAGATAGTCAGGTATTTGGGAGTTTCAAACGCAGACATGGAAAAAGGCGACATGAGGCTCGAACCAAACATTAGTTTGGCAAGTAGCAAAGAGCTGGTAGCGGATAGCAAAAACTACGAGCCACATGCTACAAGCGACCTGCCACCTTATAAAGTCGAGGTTAAAAATATAAACTCTTTCCGGTTTGTTGAAAAAGCAATTAATTATGAGGTAGAAAGACATATAAAAATTCTGGAAGAAAATGAGACACCAAAACAGGAAACAAGGGGTTGGGATGAAAAAAAACAAATTACTGTTTCCCAGAGATTAAAAGAAGAAGCAATGGATTACAGGTATTTTCCAGAACCCGATATACCCCCTGTCCTTTGGACAGAATTTCAAATTTCAAATATCAAATCTCAAATGCCCGAATTACCTCAAGAAAAGCTTGAAAGGTTTAAGAAAGAATATAACTTATCAGAATACGATGCTGAAATACTCACCAGGGAAAAAGAAACGGCTGATTTTTTTGAAGAAGCAGTTCGTGTTTCTAATAAACTACCCGCTACAAGCCACCCGCTACAAGCCAAAGATATAGCAAATTGGATAATCAATAAAAAACCTGATATCGATAAAGTTTTGCCTGCTCAACTTGTTCAAAGCATAATCTCTGCGCTTCAAACTATACAGATCGATGAAAATGAATTAGAAAATGTAATTAAGCAGGTTCTTTCTGAAAACCAGAAAGCAGTTGAGGACTATAAAAAGGGCAAAGAATCTGTAATAATGTTTTTAGTGGGAATGGCAATGCGAAAAATTGGCAAAAAAATCGACGCAAATTTAGTAAAAGAAAAAATAATTGAAAAATTGAAATGAGTGAAACAAGTGGCGAAATAGGGGTAAAAACCCAGCCAAAACCAAAATTTGACCCACAATTAAAAGCAAGGTACAAAAATGTACGTCCTTCTGTTCAATCAACAATTCAAAAATTCCAAAATCCACAAGATCCTTTAGAGCATGATTATTTAAAGCTTATTAGGAAATCATCTTTTTTAGGAGCAGAAGAAGAACGTAATAAAGCGATAATAGATGAAACTACGCAATTACTAAACCACAAATGGATGCAGCAGGAGCTGGAAGTAAGATTCGCACGTGCAGAAAGAAAAGGAACGTCTTTTAGGATAGCAATTTATGATCTGGATCATTTTAAATGGATTAATGACGGATACGGGCATCCTGTTGGAGATCAGGTATTGAGGTGTATAAAAGATTTACCAGTAAGAAAAGAAGAACCGATTGCAAGATGGGGCGGGGAAGAATTTTTACAAGTTCTTGAAAATCATGACAGTATAGAAAATTTAGCGATAGCAATTTCCAGACAAAAAAAAGTTTTTGAAGAAGCTACAGAAAAAGTGCTTAGAAACAACAACTATAGTCAACAGGCAAATCCGGAAAACAAATTAGATAAAGTAACCATGAGCATAGGAATCGTAGAATATATTCCAGGCATGAGCTTAGAACAATTGTTGAAGTTAGCAGATGATGCTCTCTATAAAGCTAAGCAGAAAAGAAACTCTGCAGTTTACGTAAATTTAGGAGAAGATAAAAACCCTGTTTTTACAGAATTAAAGGCCTCAGAAAACCCTTCCCTCATACTAGACAATACGTTATAATCAAGGTATATCATGGCGGATTTTGTACATCTTCACAACCATAGCGAATACTCACTCTTAGACGGTCTCTCCAAAGTTAAAGAGATAGTCCGTCGTGCAAAAGAGCTCGATATGAAAGCAATCGCGATTACGGATCACGGGGCGTTTTTTGGCGCAATTAAATTTTATAAAGCGTGCAAAGAAGAAGGCATCAAACCGATTATCGGATGCGAAGTTTATGTTGCCAAAAGAAGTAGATTAGATAAAGAAGTAGAATTTGACGGAGACAGAAACCACTTAGTTTTGCTGGCAAAAAACAATGCAGGATATAAAAATCTGATGAAAATAGTCTCGCTTTCCAATCTCGAAGGGTTTTATTATAAGCCAAGAGTAGATTTAGAGATCTTAAAAAAGTACCATGAAGGGCTGATCTGTTTAACTGGATGTTTAAATGGATACATAGCCGAACCTCTTGTTTTGGGAAATTATAAAGAAGCAGAGGAAAAAGCAAAAGCTTTAATTGATGTCTTCGGAGAAGAAAATTTATTTTTCGAAATTCAAAAACACCCCAATATCAAAGACCAGGACCTGGCAAATGAAAGAATTATAGCGCTCGCTAAAAAATTAGGCATGCCGATTGTTGCAACAAATGATTGCCACTATTTAAGAAAAGAAGATGCAGAAGCCCAGGAAGTTCTCCTTTGTATCGGCACGCAAAAAACTATTTTGGATAAAAACCGGAAATTAAGCATGATCGATTCGCCCGATTTTTATATAAAAAGCAAAGAGGAAATGGAACAAGAGTTTATGCAGTACCCTGAAGCGATAGAAAATACAGTCAAAATAGCAGATATGTGTGACGTAGATATAAGGCTCGGCAAATGGATCATGCCGGTTTTTGATGTGCCGGGAGGAATAACAGCAGCGGATTACCTTAGAAAACTTGTCGACGAAGGATTAAAAAAAAGATATAAAGAAGTAACTCAACAAATGGTTGAGAGGGTAAATTATGAACTTGGAATTATTATCGGAAAAGGATATGAAACGTATATTTTGATTGTGGCAGATTTTGTCAATTGGGCAAAAGGTCAAGGCATTACTGTCGGGCCGGGACGCGGATCCAATGCTGGATCTATTGTTTCTTATGCAATCGGAATTTCAGATGTCGATCCTCTTTATTTTAAACTTCCCTTTGAAAGATTCTTAAATCCGATGCGCCCTTCCCCTCCTGATATAGATCTTGATTTTGCCGATAACAGAAGAGATGAAGTTATTGCTTATGTCACGCAAAAGTACGGAGAAGACAAGGTAGCCCAGATTATTACTTTTGGAACGATGGAAGCCAGGGCAGCCGTCAGGGACACTGGGCGCGCCTTGGGGATGCCGTATTCAGGACCGGACAGAATTGCCAAAATGATTCCACCCGGCTGGCAGGGACACGCCATGACGATTGACATGGCGCTTGAACAAAGCCCGGATCTAAATCGGGCATATGCAAATGAGCCTGAGACAAAGCGGCTCCTTAATCTTGCCAAAAAACTCGAAGGAGTCACCAGACATGCTTCAATCCATGCCGCTGGAGTTGTCATCGCAGACAAAGCAATTACAGAATATACACCTGTCCAAAGAGAAACAAACGGAGAAAAAATAGTTACCCAATACGATATGTACACTGTCGGGGAAGACGGCGTCGGCTTGTTAAAAATTGATTTTTTGGGGCTTCGCAATTTAACCATTATTCAGGAATCGCTTAGATTTATCCAGGAAAAAAAAGGCGTAAAAATCGACTTTTCATCACTCCCTCTGGATGATAAAAAAACATACGATATGCTGTCTTTGGGCGAAACAACCGGAATCTTCCAGCTTGAATCAGCAGGCATGAGAAGATATATCAAGGATTTAAAACCAACTACAATTTTTGACCTGCAGGCAATGGTCGCTTTATACAGGCCTGGTCCTATGGCAAATATTCCTGAATTTATCAGAAGAAAGCACAATCCCGAGCTGATTAATTATCCTGACCCAAGACTCAAAGACGTACTTTTAGAATCCTATGGAATCATTACCTTTCAGGACGATTTACTGTTAACCGCTATCAATGTTGCCGGATATTCATGGCTGGAGGCAGATAAATTACGTAAAGCTGTCGGCAAGAAAATTCCAACTGAAATGAAAAAACAGCACGATAAATTTATTGAAGGCTGTGTTAAAAATGGCATGAAGAAAAAATCTGCCGAAAATCTCTGGGTTTTATTCGAGCCTTTTGCAGGCTACGGATTCGGTAAAGCACATGCTGCCTGTTATGCAACGATTGCATATAGGACCGCTTATCTAAAAGCTAATTTTCCGGTTGAATTCATGACTGCAGTTCTGACTGCTGAATCTCGCGCCACTTCAGGACCGATCAAAAATGAAAAAATTTCCCAGGCAGTTGCTGAATGCCGTAGACTAAAAGTTCCCGTGCTGGGGCCGGATTTAAATAAATCCGCCAGTGATTTTGAAATCGAAGAAAATACTGCAATCAGGTTTGGATTGTCTGCAATTAAAAATGTGGGTGAGGCAGCAATCGAAACTATTCTTGCCGCAAGACAAAACGGGGATTTTAAAAGCATCGATGATTTTTGCGGAAGAGTGGATTTGTCCAAAGTAAATAAAAAAACACTTGAAAGTCTGATCAAAGCAGGAGCAATGGATTCTTTGGGAAAAAGAGCCAATCTTCTAATTGCTTTGCCGGATATTCTTGAGAAGTTTCACGAAATTAAGAAAAATAAAGTCGAGGGCCAAAGTTCGCTTTTCGGAGAAGATACGCCGATTGCTGTCAGGACACCGGATGTTAAAGATTTTACCGATCAGGAAAAACTGGCTTTCGAAAAAGAATTCTTAGGTTTTTATCTTACCTCCCATCCGCAATTAAAAGAATTAAACAGCATAAAAAAAGTCATTACCCACGAACTGGATGTTGTTTCCGAACAAAAAGAGGGAACAAGAGTTAAAATCGGGGGGATTGTAGAGTCTGCACGAAAAATCTTCACCAAAAGAAACGGCAGTGAAATGGCTTTTTTGCAACTGGCAGATGAAACAGGAACAAGCGTGGAATGTGTAGTTTTCCCGAAAACTTATGAAATATATAAAAGCTATCTGGTAAAAGATATGGCAGTTGTAGTTGACGGACAAATTGATACGAAGAATGATAAGCCGATGGTGATCGTCAACAAAATCTACCCCAGCAACTTTTATTTATAATTTAGTTCTGCAAAAATACGTATCTTAACCCTGTGATTATAGATTGAAGTAATAGATTGGAAATGAGAAAATGTAGGTTAAATTATAATTCAAGAGATTTTCTTTCCTCATCAGCTCTTTGCATTTTTTCAATTTTCTGATCCCAAAATTCTTTATATCCAGCATAAGCACATAGCAGCAAATCAAGTTTATCCAGAGGACTTCGAGCATTATTTTCTTCATGAAGGTTTAGTCCAGAAGCTTCTACTGCCTCTCCTAATCTTGCAGTTTCTACCTGTTCGTGTTCATGCCCTCTAAATATATCAGCAATAGCTCCAATTGCTCTCACTACTTTTGGACTTACGTAATCCAGTCCATCTAACGGTGAGCAGCCAAATTCCATTCTTAATTCAAATAATATCGGCCTTCGATTTTTTGCCTCTTGACTTGTTCCTGCTAGTTGAGGCGCTTCTTTAGGATTTGTCATGTTAAGTTTATAGCATTAAAAATTCTATCTGTCAATACGTTAATTATCTGAAAGCTTGAATTAATAATTTGGAGAAAAGTAACTGTTTCGGCCAGATCTGCTTGGACCTTTTGGGGCGGGAGTATTTTCATGCAAAGTATAAGTTTCAATCATTTTTCCGCAACCTCCACAATGACCCGAACCTGAGCCAACGGGTAATTTTCCTTTAGCTATTCTCTTTTCTGCCTCTAATTGTGCTCTCTCTACAAAACAAACAATTTCACCACTTTTTGGAATTTGTGCATGTGATACTCGCGTTTGAAAAGCATAGAGTACATATTCCTGCCCAATTTTCAATTCAGCATGTGTCTGACCATTCTGGAAATACCGGCATCCTGTTTCTTGTTTACTCATTGAGCAGACTATAACACACCTCTATCTGACTTTCAACAAATAATAATCGGACTAGTTGAAAATCTAAATCACGGGGAGGGTATAAAATTAATAAATCCTTAGCAAAATCTATTCAACAATTTTTATTTACTATTAACAATTTTAAATCGAAACCAATCTAAATGTAAATTTGTTTTACTTTGATATATTTTTATCTTTTGATATTTTTAAGAGAATATCAAAAGTGATTAATGTCTTTTCGCTCATATAATTAAAAAAACGTTTTTTTCTTCTGTTAAACATAATGCTAAATACGGAAATAACTAAAGTAAATGGTATTAATTTCCAATTTGGGAATATCGTAAGTTTACTAATAAAAAACACTATTAATTGAATTAATAGAATCATAGTAGAGATAATAAACGTATTAGAAGATGCCACCCATAAGCCACGGTATAGACTATACATTGAATTAAATAAAGTAACGTGGCCACTGAAGTCATTAGATAAAGCAAAAAGATAACAATATTGCCAAATAATCCTATCTGGCATAGTCTTTGATAAATTAAAGAAGCTTCTCGCCTTATCAATCACAAAAGAAAGGTCTTTCTTTCTTTCTTCTTTTTTATCTTTTTCCCATTTGCCAAAAATATTCGATATTGCCTGTACTAAATGTCCAGCTAAATAAGAAATAAGAATTAAAGTAACAGTAAATTCTATCTTTAAAAAATCAAAAAAAATTATAGCTTTACCGTCAAATAATAATATATATAATAACAACCATATAAATATTTGATAAAGACCTACTAAAACATAGGCTAGATTATCATAAAGATTAAACTTCTGAGTTAATTCGTTCATTTTATATTACTACCTAAATCTCTCAACTCAACATTTAAATTACCACTATTTTCAATAGTAATAAAAATGCTCCCATCATTTCTTGTTGTTAAACATCTCCTTAAAGAACCATCCTTGAAAGTTATTCCTTGTGAATAATCTTCTTGAGAATATCTACTATCTACATCGCTTGTTTCTTTTTCTTCACTATCTTTTGAAATAATATTTATACATGGTCTTCCAATAATTTTAAAAAGATTTTCTGAAAAAGCAGATTTATGCCCATGATGAGGAGCAATAAAAACATCTAATCCTTTTACCTTATTTATAAAACTGTTCGAATATTTATTAATCAACGCATCCCACCCTGCAGTTTCTAAATCTCCTGTAAACAAAACTTTTCTACCTCCAAATTCAACTAACAAAACCCTACTTGTATTATTTAAAACCTTATTTTTGTCAATTATTCTTGCTTCATCTGGAGTTAAGGAAAAGTAAGTTTTTACAATTCCCCAATTTGGATAATTTATCACAGGGCTTGTGTATTTTTGATCAAGTTCTTCACGGTATATTTTTAGATTTTCGTCATCTTTTTCTCTTTTTCTTAATTGAATATCATCAGTATTAAAATTATTTAATGGAGTTCTTGTTAAAATTGCTGGAGGGGACTCTTTTAATATATTTTCAACATCTTCTACATGATCCCCATGGCAATGAGTTACAACTAATTTTGTTAAAAAATAATTATCATGTTTTATTGGAAAATAATGATTAATATGAGATTTTAAATATTTAACGGGAGAAAAATCAGATGTTCCACCACAGTCAATTATTAATGAGTATCCGTTAGGACACTGTAAATAGCTACAAAATCCATGCTCTACATCAAAAATGATTATTTGTAAATTTGCCATATGATTTATTATTTCTAGCTTCTTGATTGTTAAAAGAAACGTATATTATGAGAAATTTCAATAACAGAAGCTTAGTTATTCTGAGTTATTTATTTGAGGCAGAACAAATATCTTTACTCACATTTACTCAAGCTTATCAATGTCGCCATTTTATACTATTACCAAAAAAAATGCAATAGGCAATTTACAAAAATCTTACCGAGAATTAATTTAATTTTGATAAGTATAAGCAAAAATGATAAGTATTGATAATTTTATAAAATTATGTTAAACTATAGGTTATATATTATGAGAGCTTTTAATTACATAACTGTTGGGAAAATATTGTCAGATCTTAAAAAAGATGGTCTGAACTTAGGCAGAGCAACTTTCTATAGGTTAGAAAAAAAACTTAGATTCCCTTTTAAAGAAAAAAGTGGTGGCGCTTGGCGTGTCTACACACCATCAGAAAATCTAAAAATATACCGTGAAGTGATTCATTGGATTATTTAGCAAAACTTTACGAACTAAAAAATAAAGGTATTGTAACTTCAAAAGAATTTGATCAAAAGAAAAAACAGCTATTGGGAATATAATAGCAATGTATGGATTTATTATCACCCATGATTAGGAATTATGAGGCAACTTCTTCATCTCCCTAATCAATACTGTTTTTAAACTCCTCGTAAGAACCAGTTTTAGCAAAATCAATATTAAATTTATCTTCTGCTTTTTTAGTTATTACAACACTATCAATTCCTAGCTCTTCAAGCTTTTCGTATGTCAATACTTCTCCTTCTTTTAAGTTTAATACTGTTCTTAAAAGCCATTCACCTAATTTATTGTTAGGGTCCGACATTAGCGCTTTTGAATTATCCTGGCATACTTTTGCACTCATGATATTTCCATCTGGCTTAATAAGCGTAAACTTTATATTTCTTGATGGAAAAAAGTTGGGAAAAATTTCGTGTGTCCATGAAGGAATTCTAATGTAAACTTCTCCCAAATCTCTTGGTCTACCTCCAGCATTCCAGATATTCAGTCCGCTTTTTGGATATACATACGGTTTTCCATCTTTATAAGAGTAGAGTGGTAAAATTACCTGATCGTATTCTTGAGTAGAGGGAACTGCCAATTCCGTAACATCTTCTAACAGCTTCTCAAGCTCTTTAAACGGATCGCTTAAAATATCTACATCAAATTCTATTGGAGATTCAATCGGAGCAAACCTTTTTAAAAGAGTACTTTTTGATAAATAAAATTTGTATTCATTTTTGTCATCATTGAAGTTAATAACAGTTCCTTTTCTAGATTTAACTTGTATTTTATCTATGTTCACTTTATCCATCGGAACTTCATATATAAGAATTTTACTAGGTTTTCGTGTGACACAATGGTAGATTATATCTTCTAATCCGAATGTTCTTTTTGTAATAGCTATTCTTTCATTTCTAATTTCTGAAATCCTTTTAACCATATCTTCAGTACCTAAATCTCTTAATAATTCCATTTCCGTATCAAGCTCTGTGATTTTTTCAAAACCATTCCCATTTTTGTGAATAAATGTTTTTATTCCTAGTCCAAGATTATTTTTTGAAGCATCTGCGGACAAATCTGAGCGCGAAAGATTCTTTGCACCAAAAGCCTTGCAGAAAAGATTTTCAACATACCTATAATAAAGATATGGCACATCATTGTCAGAAAATAAGTTAGACAATGAGCCTGCAATTTTTAATAATTTTTTATAATAATTTATTTCGCTTGGAGCCTGCTTATTGAGAAACATGTTATTAATCTATTGCAATTTTAATCTGTTCTGCGATTCTTTTCAATACTGAAACAGATACTGAATTTCCTATTTGTTTATAAAGCTGGGACATGTTTATACTGTCTGGCAGTACAAAATTATCTGGATATCCCTGTGCCCTTGCGCATTCTCGTGGTGTTAGTTTTCTAATACCTTTTTCATCTTTGATTATGGGTACATTATGACCACCCATACCCATATTTGCCGTTAAAGTCGGCACCACACCCTTTTTATTTTCCCTTACATATATTCTTCTCCATTGGTAAACACTATTCGATCCTATATGATCTTTTATTTTTTCATACAATGGTTTTCCATTATAATAAAATTTATCATCTACATTTTTATCTAAAATATCTTTTAATTGGGTTGTCAATTTTATTTTTTCAGGAAATCGAAATCTTTCAGCATATTTTTTGTTTTTAAATCCAACAATATAAATTCTTTCTCTTGTTTGGGGTACATTACCGTAATCCATACTATTTAATACTGCTGGTTCAGGCATATAATACCCTATGCTTGAAAGATTGCTCATAATAACCTTAAATGTCTTGCCTTTATCATGAGATTTTAAATTTTTTACATTTTCAAGCAAAAATCCTATAGGTTGATATTTTTCTAATATTTGCTTAATAGCAAAAAAAAGGTTTCCTCTCCCTTTAACATCATTAAATCCACGTCTGTACCCAGCTATAGAAAACGCTTGGCATGGAAAACCAGCAAGAAGAAAGTCAAATTTTGGTAGTTCCTTTTTTGTCAAATCCCAGACGTCTTCACAATTAAGTTTTGGATTATTAAAATTTAGGTCATAGGTTATCTTACAGTACTTATCGAAATCATTTGCAAATACCGTTTCAAATCCTGCATCTTCAAATCCTTTTCTTATTCCTCCTATACCTGCAAACAAATCTATTGTTTTATATATTTTTTTCATAAATTTTTAAAAACTTAGCCCAGCAGCTTTCAATCTCCTTTTCAATTTCATGTTCCCAGAAACGCAAGACCGTAAATCCTAACTTTTTAAGCTCTTTAGTTACATTTTTATCTCTTAAAACATTTTTGTCTATCTTTTTATCCCAATATTCATTTTTTGATTTCGGCCTGACGAAACATTTTGGGCATTTGTGCCAAAAACAGCCATCTATAAATATAGCAATTTTTTTCTTCGAAAAGAATATGTCAGGTTTACCCAACACATTATTATGTATTTTATAATTTCTTAAACCATTGCCATACAGGCATTTTCTAAGTTTTATCTCTGCTTTTGTATTCTTGCTCCTTATTTGTGACATGCAGTAGCTTCTCTGCTCTTTCGTTAAATGAGTCATATCCTGCTTATACTTTGTATAAGCTTTATAAATTTACTAATGA
>JAMCVO010000693.1 GCA_023475715.1 Actinomycetota bacterium | reverse complement strand
ATAAAATTCCTTAATAATTTGCTAAAAAATATTTACTTACATTTTTTTAAAAAAAATATTGTAGAATAAAATAAGGAGGAAAATGGCTGAAGAAAAAAATTTTTGCCAAGGAAAAGGAATAAAAGGAGGCGGGGCTTCAAGCGCTGTTTATGGACTGGGGTTTATTGGTGCTTTAGTTTTTTACATCCAGCATGCACCTAATTTTTGGCAAGGACTGCTTGGAATTCTTAAAGCTCTTGTCTGGCCGACACTTCTTGTTTACAAATCCCTTGAGTTTTTAAAAATGTAGCTCCGTTTACAACGAACCACTAATAAGTATCTTCCTTCTTGCAGTATAACAGGTACAACAAACCACCATTCAAGCAATAAAAATTGAGGATTATTCTATTCCTCCCAAGGAGATATCAGTTGAAAATAATTATTATCCGGATCTGCAAATGTTGCAGTCCAACCTTCCCAGTCGCCCATTTGGTAAGGTTCTGCAATAACTTTTGCGCCTTCTTTTTTCATTCTTTCAAATTCCTCTTTAACATCCTCTGTTTCAAAATTAAACATTACTCTTTCTGGATTTATATTTTTCCCTTTAACTTTGTCATGCGGGCCAATAGTTAACCATCCTTTTCCAACGGAAAATCCATAATAATCATTCTCTTCCCAATCCTGACCTTTTCGTAAAATTTTTTTATAAAACTCAGACAACTTTTTTGGATTTTCCGAGGAAACCAAAATTGAATTTAAATCTAACATATCTCACCTCCTCCTTCTAGAATCCGCCGATTAAGCCCTTTAGCCCGTGAACGAATAGTTCTGAAAAGGGCTAAAGCAAGCTTAGGCGGATCGGTTAAAAAACAGTTTATTATTTTTTCAATTAATTAAGGTATAAAAGATGTTAGAAAGAGGTAAGACGAAGATTATTTGCGTTTCTTGCTTGCTTTTTTTGCCAGCATCTGACGCTTTACTTCAAGCCTTTTTTTAGTTTTGTATGAATGGGATCTTTTCTTTTTTCCAACTCCAGTTCTTCTTTTTGCCATATTTTAATTATACACTATTTGCTCCTAAAGTTATTAAGAAAAATTAGGAGTTGCCTTAATTTGAATGCAGATTCATCTTCATCTCTGTAGTTTTTCCTTTAATAATTGTTACTTTTGACCAAGTCCAGGTCTTATATGCGTCCCCATATTCCTTGGGGAAAGTTTCTACGTTCACACCTTGATAATAAGTATCCGGAGGAATTCCTTTGAAAATAGCAACACCGTTTATATCAGTGACTTTTATATAGGAATCGCCAACAGGTCCAGCATTCAATCCCAAATCAACCTCAATGTCCTTTCCGGGTTTTCCATTAACCATAATAGTAATTTTATAATTGCCGGAATTTTCTTGAGGAGTTATGTTTTCGCAAGCATGAGTAGCATAACTACATTTGAGAGTGGCATTAAGGTTTGCTTGCATACAAAGTTTATTAATAATTCCAAATCGAAGAAGTGAGGGATTTGCTTTACAAAATCTTCCTAACTCCCCTGGCTGAATTTCTCTCCTGCCAATTACAGCCAGTCCACCAATCAGAATCACTATTAGAACAAGGACAATTCTTTTCATTGAAAGCTTATCTTCAGGGTGCTGGTTTTACTCTAAACTTATTGTTTCTTGCCAAGCTTTGTTTGCATCTGAGGAAATGCTGTACTGTCCAATACTAAAAAATAAAAATTTGGTCGGATGATTTTTATCCTCAAGGAAGTAACGAATGCCATTTGTTTGAGCGTAGTCTTTTGAGCAATATTCCATATCCGCTGTCATTTTTTCTAAATCAAATTCTTTATTTTCAGGGTAAGTAATCTCTGCTTTAGTAAAGGCGGGAGGATAATTGTTTGGTGTTGAAATAGTTACAAGACACCTGTTTTGATCTTTCCCGCTCAAGAAAAGTCTATTGATCACATCCTTTAGAGTTTCACCTGCTCCCTTCTGAAAGACCTCTACAGACTGGCCTTTTGAGCAGCTGATGTCACTCTCATCATAAGTGACGCATACTTTATTACCATTTTCTTTAACTGTTATTTCCTGCGAACCTTGTTTTTCTAAATAAGTAAATGCTATCCCAAGCTTTGATGAGTTGTACGTTTTTAAGTTAGGGTTTGAAATCGGATTTATTTTCTCCAGCAACTTAAAGGAAAGAAGCATCTTATTATATATGCCCATGTATTTTTCATTACTTATATTAACCTGAATGGTAGAAGTATTATTTCCGGGTATCTCAAAGAACGTTCTTGGAGAAGAGATTCCTTCTTTTCCAGGACCAAGGGGAGCTACTTTATATGTTGCCGTGTATCCCGTTATGCCGGAATTTGTAACAATTTTTTCCATTTTTACCAGATCCTTATAATTTTGTATTTCTGCTCCTGCTCTCCTTATATATTCCTCAAACGTGGGTTTAGATAGACCATCCAGCATGACCCTGGTGTATTTATTAACTGAAATATATTCATATTGATATTCATTTGGCATATTGGATGGCCTGAATGCTGCTCCGCTTTTTGGATCTGAAAAATCCCGTACTATCCAATCTGACGGATAGTCTATTGAATAATTAAATGTTTTGTTTGTATATGTCTTCCAAGTCGTAACTTGATTTGAAATTGGAGTTGGGGTTACGGCAATCTTTGCTGTTCCTTGAGTATTTTGGGTTTTAAGAGACAGATTTTTATTCAAAAAGTAAACTACGATACTACTGAATAGTATTAATATAAAAACTGCGATTGAAATAATTAAAAGCTTTGATGATTTTAGCTTATGATTAAAAACTTGAGAAATAGGAGTTTGAATTTGTTCAGGATGCTTATCTTCCACAAATTAATCATCTCAGAAAAAAATTCTTAAGTCAATTTTTCTTACATATCTTCGCATTTCCACCCTCCGGGTGAATTAGCTTCGCACCTTTCTCATCACAAAGAAGCAAGTATACAAACCACATATTTTTATTTTACAATATCTGGCCTGCACTGAGCTTGCCGAAGTTCTCGAGAAATGGTCACGATTTAGGACAACTGAATTGGATCAATTACCTGGAATAACCAGAGTTTACTCTTAAACAAACACAGGAACTTCTAAAAACTGCACTTTGACCACTCTCTCTTGACAGGCAACTTTCCTCTAGTATATAGTGTTATATATAACTAACATATTGTTATACAACAATAACTTAAGACAGGAGGTGAATTATGAAAAGAAACAAAGTTTGGTTTATCTTAGGAGTAATTTTTGGACTCGCAATACTTGCTTTAGGAATCTACTTTGACAGAAGCATCCTAACCAGCACGGGGGTAGGCGCAGTAGTTGCCAGCTTGGCGGGTTGGTTAAGACAATCAAAGGGCTATCCTCAACAGGATGAGAGGACATTGAAACTTTCAGGAACGGCTTTTCGCTACTCCTGGACAATTTCTGCTCTAACTGTTGGCGCCCTTTTTCTTATAGACAGTCTAATACCCGGACAGTTAACCGTAAAACAAATTCTTTCAATCCTTAGCGTTGTCATCCTTTTCATCCCTGCTGTTTTGGTTATGTATTTTGTCAAGAAGGGAGACGCGCAGTGAAAACGAGAATAAAAGAGCTAAGGGCTAGATATGACCTAACCCAGGAAGAGTTGGCTAAAAAGGTAGGCGTCCGGAGAGAGACAATTCTATTTGTGGAAAAAGGAGAATATAACCCTTCTATAAAGCTGGCTCATGCCATTGCCAAGGCTCTCAAAACCACAATCGATGAGCTTTTTATCTTTGAGGATTAGGAGTTTTCCTACAACAAATGCAGGGACACTTCAAACCGATAACATCACCCAAAAAAGCCTCGGTATTACTGCAAAACTCCGCTTTTATTTTCACTACCGGAGTTCTTCTCGCGTTTTGTCTTTCATTAGAATCTCTAGAATTATAAAGAAAAAACTACTTAAATTTAAAGGTGGCCAAAATCTGATTTGTAAGCGCTTTATTTTCAGGTGTTGGTGGCCAAGTGGAAACGGTAAACCACTTTCCATCTTTGATAATAGTTGTCTGATAGTGTTTCTTAGGATCAGAGATATTTGCAATTCCTTCAATACCTTTATAACCGTCAATAGACGTTTCTTTGATAGATGTAGAATCCAAACCTATTTTTGCTCGCTCTAACTCTTGTTCATTTACCGTTTCTAACGGTTGATATACGGCATAAAGTTGATAGGTGGGATTATTTTTGTCTACTTTTTCGACATAGAAACTCGCAACTCGAATTTTTCCAGCATTATCAGCTATTTCTTTTCGAAAAGTCATATCTAGTGGAATTTTTAATCTCAAGACTAATCCTGCTTCATTAAAGGTTTGTTCTTGCCAACTGTCTTTTACCTCGCCGCAACCTGTTTGAGGTATAGGAGAAGTAGGATTGCCATGCCTTACCCATTTGTTATCGGCGCAAATCCACGTGTCCTCATCCCCGCCAAGAAGAAACCTCGAAGCGAAAAGAGCAAATGATCCTATGACAAACACTATAAGAAGCAAAGTGATGAGCTTATTCATGTTTCTATTATACTCAAAGCGTTATGCCAGAACAAATATCCATATTGCTGGAACAAGAGCATCAACCAAAAAATATATGTTTTTACTTAATAAGAATTGAGCGGATAATTTAGGAAGATCCGCCTAAATGGCCTGACTACTGATTGCAATCCAGTTTGAATTGGAGAACGTTGTCTTCTTTGGTCATTTCCTCGATGTGAGAAGTGTCCGATTTTGCAATCTCGTAGCTCATGTTTTCTCCGCATTTAACGGAATTGACGTAAAAGATTGCCATTTCCTCGGTCTTACCCGGCTCCAAATAGACAAAAACCGGGTACCATGAATAGGCCGAGCTCCCCTCATCCAGCCATCGCAATACTTCCGTTGGGCCGCCGGTATAGGTAATCACATCGGGAAATCCCACGGCCAGCCCCGGCCCGTCATTGGCAATCGTGGCAATCACATTCACTTTGTCACCCTCTTTAAATTGAGCCGGTTCGAGTCTGATCCCTTTAACAACCAAGTTGGGCAGTACTTTCAATGAACTGACCAGATTCACTTTTTCTTGGCTGAATTTGGCATACCAGGGTTTATTAATCGTTGGCACTGTTCCCTCGCTCATCGCTATTTTCTCGGTTAAGGTTATGGGTATCAATCCAAACAGCTTGGCCGGCATGCTGACTGTGGCCAGATACAAGGTTTTATTTTCCTTGGTTTCAGCCGTTATTTCCCCAATCAGCGGCACTTTGTTTTTGGCCAACGTAAATTTCATCTTCTCCAAAAATACAGATTTGTCTGAGGTTATCTGTGCCGGAGCTTGGTTCATCTTTTTTATTTCCACGGCGGGAATTGGCGGTTCCGGTTGAGGATTAAGCCACGTCTCTTGTCCTATTTTTCTCAGCTCCAATCCTCCGATTCCTGAAAATGTTTCTGCAGGAGTCGTCTCTAAAGTCGCCGGGGTTGGAGTTGAGGATGGAGTTGCAGTTCTTCTAATTACCTCAGTTTTAGGTAAAATTATTTTTTGAGGCGAGGGGGTAGAGGTGGGAGTTGGACTTGGAGTCGGGCTAGTGATTACTCTATTATTGATATTGGGGTTAATAATCACGCTTCTGGATGTTGCAGCTTCTGCTTGTGCTCCAACGGTTAACGAGAGTCCCAAAGCAAATATTACCAACAGCAGTTTTTTCATGGTGTTTACTATATTATACTACTAATTACTTCCACATCCAATCTCCGATTTCTTTGGCTCCGTATTCCTAGGATTAGTCTGACTAAAAGTTTAGCATAGTTTGATATAATTTACATATGAACGAGGCTAGTGACATAGACAAACTCTTTGATGAAGCGGATGCTGAGCAAAAAAGGAGGCAAGAGCTAGAAGAAAGAATTAAGAAACCAATTGTCCGTTCTTATCAAGAATTTCTAGACAAAGATGGCAAAGTTAAAGATCAATCACCCTTTTATGTAGTTATGCACAAAAATGCAATTGAAGCTGATCTTGAAATAGACGAACAAACTCGCATAAAATTGTTAGAACAGATAAAATTTATCGAGGAAAACTTTGACCATACATCAGCTGGCCCTTTTGAAAGAGCTTCTGGAGTTCCTAGTGACAGACCTATTATTGTTTGTGGAGCATATGATGCAATTTGTGTAGGACAACAACATGATTTATTAATTAAAGGTGGTTTTGATGCTTATATTTCCAAAGAGGGAACTTTACCATTTAATAAAAACAAGCCTCTAAGAAACCAGGCTGGTTAGATTAAGAACAGTTTGGCTCCGCGGCTAGGATTCGAACCTAGAACCTTGAAATTACACGTTATCTTTTGTTACCAAAAGCGTGGACTATCTAATCATCCTTTAGGATGTGGGGCGCTTTTAAGAGCTTATTGTTTGGACTACTCACCCTTTAGTCTCTGCACCTTCTTGACTACTTTTTGTCCTTCATCAAGCTTGGCTCAAGATTGCCTTTTAAGGTTTCCTTGAATTCACCCCATTTTTCCATTCTGAATTGCTTCAGAAGGCTGCAATTTCTTACAGTTTCCTGCTCTACCGTTGAGCTACCGCGGAATGTTTAAATCGCATAGCGATCTAATGTCTACAAATTATACATTGTTAGGCGTGAATTGTAAATTGTTCTTACTGAATTAATACAAAACTGTAAATAAACTTAAAGTGTATAATATTAAAGCAATTTTTATAAGAAATGTTAAAAATATTTCTTTTCTTTCTTCTATTAATTTTTGTTCCATTATTTATTGGGTGGTCACTCCTCGGCCCGGTTGGAGGTTCTAATAAATTGCAGGTATTTATAGTTCCGGAAGATGAAGAAACTTTTACTGTTGTTGATTCTCTTTTTGAGCAAAAATTAATTAAAAATAAAGAAGCTTTCCAATTTTTGTTAAATAATTTTGCCAAAGACAAGGAAATAAAATCAGGAGGATATAAATTAAGCCAGGAAATGAATGCCTGGCAAATACTTACAAAAATTACAGGCAAACAAGATTTGTTATGGGTAACAATTTCTTCTTGCCTTCGCAAGGAACAAATTGGAGAAAAGCTTGCAGATAAATTAGGATGGGACAAAGAAGAATTAAATAAATGGAATACAATTTACACCAACACCAAACCTGAATATTTTGAAGGAGTTTATTATCCCGATACATACTTACTTCCCATAGATGAATCAGGAAAAGAAATTGCACAACGTTTTATTAACCGATTTAATGAAAAATTTGCGCCTCTAGCAGATAAATATGTTCAAAAAAATATTAGATGGACAACAGGATTAAAAATCGCTTCCCTTATTGCCAGGGAGGCAGCAGGCCTTAGTGATATGAAACTTGTTTCAGGCATTATTTGGAATAGGTTAGACAAAGGAATGCCTTTGCAGATTGATGCAACTATGCAATATACATTAGGGAAAAATTCCAAAGGAAATTGGTGGGGGCCGGTTGATATTTCGGAAAAACAAAACGAATCGCCATACAACAGCTACCTGAATAAAGGTCTTCCTCCAACACCTATTTGCAGCCCGAATATTAATTATATTGAAGCTGCCCTAAATCCAGAAGAAACTGATTGCCTGTTTTATTTACATGATAAATACAGGGAAATTCATTGTGCAAAAACCTATAAAGAACACCTTGTAAATATACAAAAGTATTTAAAGTAAGAATTTACAGGAACTACTTAATACAACCTTAAATTCTTTAACAAAATATCAGGTGCGAAGCTAATTCATTCTTCGACAAGCTCAGAACTATAGCCCGGAGGGTGGGAATACAAAGAAGTTTTATTAACATCCTTTCTTACCTTTTCCCTATATCTCTCTTCTTCCTCAATTTTCTTTTTTTCTTCTTCTGATAAGATCATTACTTAAATTATATGTTCTTTAAGATGACAAAATCAAGCACAATTTCGTGCCTATCTGCACCTCCTGATGGTGTAGACCCAGAGAGTGCAATTATTTATTGTTTTATGAGTGAGAGAGTATAAAATAAACAAACAATTAGGGAAAAGAATCAGAAGACTCCGCAGGGAGCAAAAAATATCGCAGGAGAAACTAGCGGAAAAAGCAGGGATACACAGAACTTATATGGGGAAAATTGAAAGAGGAGAAAGTAATCCTCCAATACATACTGTTGAAAAAATAGCCAAAGCCCTCAAAATTCCAATTTCAGAACTATTTTAAAATCCTTCCAACTTAGCTTGAATATCAAAATCACAAGTATTATACTATTGCTACTTTAGAAGCTAAATAAGTAGTGAATAATGGACACAAAGATTAATCTTACAATATACGACCTTCTTAGCCATCTTTTTCCAGGTGCGGCTTTCCTTCTTACATTAAATTATTTCAATAACATAGGTAAAGATTTAACTGAAACACAAATGATTATTTTTTTAGTTGTATTTAGTTATTTAATAGGTTTAGTATTGCATTCGATGGGAAATCTTCTTTTTAAGTCATTCTATTTAGAAAATTATCGAAAAGGTTCTATTGGGTATAAACTTGTAGCGGTTATCGAATATATTATTTCAAAAACTCCACTACCCCTAAAGGTTAAAAGAACAGAGATCCCAATTAAAGAGAAATTGATTCAAATTTTTAAAAATAAATTTGGTTTGAATTTAGAAGGTAAGAGACTTGCTCTTTTTTCCGTAGCAGATACTTTTGTGTCAAGCCTATCTCATCAAGAAAGGGATATTTTACTAGCAAAAGAGGGGCTTTTCCGCTCTTTGACCTCATTGGGAATAATAGAAATAATCTATTTAAGTCTATTCGTATATCCTAATAACAAACTATTAATTTTGGTTATCGGATTATTTTTTATAGAACTTTTTAGATATTCTAGAGAGCATTATCGTATAATAAAAAATCAACAAATATATATTTTATCTTTAATTAAACTTAAAAATGGTTAATTGGGAATCAATGAATACCGATATTTATATCTGGGATGTTGGGCACGGTTTATCAGTAACCGTAATTTCCCCTTTTATTAATGCTGCTTCTGGTTATCAAATTGGAAGACGTAGGGTGGTTCAAATTGACGCAGGTAGTAATTTTCAAACTAATTTTTTTCCATCGAAACACCTTGTAAATATTAAGAATTTAAGCGTGATTGACTGTCTTATTCTTACCCATCCAGACAAAGACCATATAGATGATTTGGTAAATATTGACGAACTTATGAAATTAAACAAACTAAAGGTTTTGACTTTATTAAGAAATAGAACGATACCAATAAATGAAATTAGTGAGGATAAAACAGAGGAAACTGAAGCAAAAAGTGTGTATAGAAAATTCCATCAGAGATACACGGGTGAAGCAGACCAATATCAAAAACTATTGCCGGAAAATTTTGGAGGCATAACTTTTAAAACAACTTATCTTGATTTTAAAGAAGGGATGAATATTAATAATGCTTCTGTTGTAGTAAACATTGAATTTGCGGGGACGCATATACTAATAGCAGGTGATTTAGAGGCGGATGGAGCAAAGGAATTAATTAGTTTAGGAAAATTACTGAAGCCTGATGAAAATTCCTATAAAATTTTGATAGCGCCACATCACGGAAGCGAAACAGCGGAACCAGTTGATTTACTAAATCACTTTAATCCTCATATTGTTTTGGCTTCTGTTGAAGAAGGAAATGAGCATACTGACAACATTTATAGCTGTAAGGATTACGTTAAAGGTTTTCCGATAATTAAAAGTGATGGAATAGTAGAGAGAAATTGCAAATTTAACGGAACAAAAGGAGAAGCTATCCATATAGAAATACCAGCATCTCTCAACCAAATCTTAGGACCAACAATAAAAAGAATTTCTTATAAACAACCTAAACAATCTTATCCAGAACTCTTAAGAACAATAAAAGTAAACCTAGAAGATTTTAAAGTTTAAATCGCCTATTCTTGACTAATTACATATGAAAGGAAAAATATATTTGAAACCTACTCAAGATGATAAATATGAAATTGATGTAAATGATTTAAACTTTCATCCTATTTTAAAGGATATCAAGCATATTTTTATACATTTTTTATTATCCTTTAAGGCACTTTCCCTTGTTGAAACTCAGCAAATTATGTTATCAGATGTAAATTTTTCTCAAATTTTAAAGAAATATAATAAAATGATTTCTTTTAAAATCGAGAAGGCTCCCAATAGTGCTACTTATACTACAAGACTGAATATGTTAGAACAAATGACCTTTTTGGGAAAAGCAATAGCAATTCTAATGTATGATTATATTCTAGCTTCAAAGTATAATGATAAACTTAATAATGATAACGATATTAAATTTCTTAAATATATTAGAAATGGTGCTACTCATAATAATCGATTTAATATGAGAGATGAAGAAGGCAAGTGGAAAATTGAAGAAAGTAAATTTATTAAATGGCACAATAAAAAGATAGATAGAAAATTACACGGGAAACAAGTATTTCCTAAGTTTGTATCAATATTAGATATGGTTCTGTTAGCTAATGAAATATCGAAAAAGTTAAATCGACTTGATGGTTAATGTAGAGATTTGTAATCTCTTTATTTCCTCCCACCTCTGCCGCATTTCACCGATATAGCGGAGATCCTGAAAAGCCTGTATAATACGATCAAAATTGATTTGACTGACTACTGTATTGAGTCGAGGGAGGGGGAGCCAAACTGTTCTTAATCGAACCATGTTGGTGGTTTTAAGATTAGGATAATTGTTTTATCCTGGAAGTGTTATATTTAATTTATGAACCAAAAAGGATTTGCTTTAACACTAATATTAGTTGTAGTTTTTCTTTTGGTTTTAACTGGAGGCGGGGTTTATTATCTGATGCAGAAAAATACTGTTATTCCTTCCTCTATACAATCAATTATACAATCAATCACTCAAAACGTAGTTAATACACCACAACCAACACTATCAATTACACAGACCCCTACTGAATTATGGCAGACATTTACTAATACTAAATATGGTTACTCTATTAAGTATCCTGATAATTGGAATTTAGGTGGATCTGGTCCAGGACAAACACCCGAATTCATAGCACAACATTTTTGGATCACATTGGAAGGATCTAAAAATTGTTGGGAAACAACAAAATATTGTGGGCATATCACTATTAGAGTTGAGGAGTTAAATGAAAAAGACTTAACACTATCTGCAAAAGAAATCTGGCTAAGAAATCTTACAAAGGATATGAGTCCTGCTATTGATAAAGAGGAAAATCTGGAATTGAGTGGAACTTCAGCAATTAAAATCAGTCATGTTAATAATTTTATAGGCGGACAAACAAGCGAATCAACTGCACCTATTCCTATGAAAACAGTTGTATTTTTGCATAACAAAAGAATCTATACAATTGATGTTCGTGAGCAATTTTACCCACAGGGTAAACCTATAAGCCCGAAAAATGTATCATTTTCAGAATGGCAAAACACTTCTTTATACGACCAAATAATTTCAACTTTTAAATTCTCAAACTAGAATTTAAACAGTTCGATTAGTCCTAGGAATACGGAGCACTTCGGCAGGCTCAGTGCAGGCCAGATATTGTAAAATAAAAATATGTGGTTTGTATACTTGCTTCTTTGTGATGAGAAAACTTTTTATATAGGTATTACAAAAAATTTGGCACATAGAATAACTCAGCACAAAAATAAGGAGTCGTTTTTTACAAAAAAGTTTTCTCATGCAAATCTTGTTTATTGCGAGAAATATCTAACAGAACAAGAAGCTGTTAAAAGAGAAAAACAACTAAAAGGTTGGAATAGAACAAAGAAGCAGATGCTAGTTAATGGACAACTTGGAATAAATACCTGTACTGAATTTGCCGAAGCTCTGTTGGCAGGAAGAACCTAATGTGAGTTTACTCTGAGCATCGCCGAAGAGAATCCTAGCCGCGGAGCCAGTTGGCTCTTGAGCAAAATATCAGGTGCGAAGCTAATTCATTCTTCGACAAACTCAGAACTATAGCCCGGAGGGTGGAGATTCACATCAGGAGGAGCCATATTGTAGCCTTGAAATTTAGATATCCCGAGTTGGTCAATCGAACCTGATATAATTGCCTCTATGAACTTATTTCTTGATACAAATATTTACCTTACTTTTTACGATTTTTCTACTGATGATCTTGAGGAACTAAAGAAATTAGAAACTGCAATTAAAAGCAAAAGGATTAGACTATTTATTCCGAAGCAAACTATATATGAGTACAAAAGAAATAGAGAAGTAAAAATCTCTTTCTCTCTTAAAGCACTGAGTGAGCAAAAAATACCCGATAGTTTTCCTCAGTTTGTTATGGATTATCCAGAGTATAAAAAATTGAGAAAAATATTAAGTGCTTATAAATTAAATAAAAATAACTTATTAAAAATAATCCATATCTTTCAAGATTTGAGCAATAACCTCATTTCTGCTAAATTGAGCGTCTTTTATATTTTCAATTGTTACACCTGGAGGCAAGTTTAAATAAAAATAACTTATTAAAAATAATACATGAGGATATCAAAAATAAATCGCTTGGTGCAGATGAATTAATATCAAATCTTTTTGAAATTTCTAAAGTTATTCCAACAACAAAAATAATTTTAGAAAAGGCTAAGTATAGATTCGATATAGGGAATCCTCCTGGTAAAGAAGGCTCCTATGGTGATGCAATAAATTGGGAATGTCTAATCGCAACTATACCATCTAATCAAGAATTGCATATCATTGCTAGAGATAAGGACTATATCTATAAAATAAACAGTGAAAGTTTGTGTGAATTTTTAAAAGATGAATGGGAGAGTAAAAAAAGTTCAAAAATATTTTTTTATAAAACATTATCAGCTTTTTTTAGTAAGCATTTTCCGAATATTAAATTAGCAAGCGAGTTAGAGCGGGAATCTTATATCTCTAAACTTATAAATAGTTCAGCCTTTGCCACAACTCATTCCGCTATTAGACTTTTATCTCAATATTCAGATTTCACCCAAAAAGAAGTAAATCAAATAATTAAAGCAAGTATAGAAAACAATCAAATATCTTCGATTAGTGATGATGA
>JAMCVO010000125.1 GCA_023475715.1 Actinomycetota bacterium | reverse complement strand
AATGTGACCAATACGTTACTTATTTTCTTAGGCACCGCTTTCAACGAGATTAAGCGTTTCTATTGAAAATGAAGAAAATGTTGTATATCCGCCCAAAAACCCAATCAATAATAATGAACGCAATTGAGGACCAATACCATCAAATCGTTCCAAGATAAGAATAAAAAATAATCCCATCAAAAAAGAGCCACTGGCATTTACAACCAAGGTACCATATGGAAATTGCCTACCAAAACAAAAATAAATTCCGTTGGATATCCAATAACGAAAAATTCCTCCAAAACCGGCGCCTAAGAAAATAAGTAACGTATTGGTCACATTGGATCCCTATGTTGGTCATGTTCTTATACATACTATAAAAAACCATCTGGACACAACAATAAGAACGTTAGTTACCTTGTTACTCGGAGGTGATCAAGCTATATAAAAGGGTGTCAGTGGGGAGTATTCAATAAAACCTAAGCGTTCACAATACCCTCTTGCCATTGCATCAGACATTAATAAAATGGATAAATTCTTCAGCTGCATTGATTTAGCAATATTCACTCGATAACAAGCCATAGCAGTCCCCACCCCCCTATTTCTAAATTGCGGTAAAACACCGCCATTATATAAGCCCCCCGTTTTAAACGAGGTAAAGTCTTTATTTATAATTAAAGAAGAAATCCCTGCTATTTCTCCATTAATTTTTGCAATATAACTACGTATTGAAGGGGCTTTTTTATTCAACTGACGCTCTAACCAGCCTATGGTGGGCCCCAGCATCGAGGGAAATTGGAATATTCTACAAAATGCGTTTGCATAATCATTAATATCTTGTTTAGATTCCACCGGATGAATTTCTATATAGTCCGGACAAGGCGTTATTTGTGCTTTTTCTAAATCAAGCAGCATTCCATAAAATGACCCTGGTGATTTGAAATTTTTAACCATATACGATAAATCTTTTGTCTCGGTTTCAGGGGTTACCCATGCTGTGAGTGGGAGTTTTAGTTTACTTTGTATAATACGCAGTTCTTCGCATAACTCTATGTTATTACGCGGTTGCTTTAAAAAAATTGAATTATATAAATTTTCAGTGATTTTAGTAATAACAGCATACGAAGCTCTATCTTGCATTAATGATTTAATGGTAACAGCAGATTGTGATTTCAATGAATCAAGGTAATAGATCCAAGTAGACAAAATCGCTTTATCTTCAATAAACATTTTCTTCCCCTAATAAAAAATAGAGTGATTGTATAAGAGAAAAAAAAAGCATATATAGCGTATTAAATACGGTATAAAGGCAGAACATCTAAGAGCTTGCTAACAAGTGCTGAACGGTTATTACAATTCAATTTTTCTTTTAGACGCTCAACTCGCCCCTCTATACTTCTATGGGATAGTTTTAAATAACTCGCCATTTCTTTTGCAGTTTTACCTTGAATAATAAGTTTTGCACATTCTATATCCTTAGGTGTAAAAGAGAGTGATGGTTCATTGCAAAATATAGCCTGTAAATAGTTCCGATGCTTTTCTTGTAGTTTCTTTGAGCTAATGAGTTTACCAATTGCAAGTGTTGGTGCTTTTTGATCCTCATTCAAGGTCAAATGATAGGCGTTTATTAATGATGGAGACTTTTTTACTTGTGCATTAAAGTACATGATAAATTGATGTAATAGTTCCAAGTTATTAATATATAGTTCATGAAGAGACGGCTCAATGAGGTGGGTGCCAAAATGATAATAATCAACACATTGGGGTTCTCTCTTTATAATAGTAAAAACATGTCTATAGCCTAAGCAGGTTGAATCCGCTAGCATTTCAGCTGTCTTACCTTTACAACGAACATTATCCCATACCACATACTCCCCCAGAGGAGATTGTTCAATAGGTAAATTGACACAGGGGTCTACCTTGTAATATTTCTTATCGATATAGTTTTTTAGTGAACGCGGATGATTACACAAGACCGATAATTTATTATGTTCAGAAACACGTAAATGTGAAAAAGTAGAGATATCCAAGTGCGCCAGTGGATTGCAAATCTTATCCAAAACCTCTTTATGATGAAAACTTGGATGTTTTTTTAACATCATACTTAAATCTCAAATGTGGTCAGGCACTTTTTGCCATTAAACCCTATCCTACAAAAAAATAATTGTATAATTATTTTACATAAAAATCAATAAACACCCAAATCTCAAATGGGGTCAGGCACGACTTTTATTAAGCACATACCTGACAAAATTCTGCGTTTCCTCTACCTTATTTATTTTCTGGCTTGGCTCCCAGGCGATGGCTAATTCAATCAAATTTTTCCAGTTGCTATCTAATTGCTTTATTGCCCATTGTGCCGCTTCTATTTTAGACGTTATCCTGCCTGTTTCTAGAGAATAAAGGCTTCGACACATGGTTAAAATTGCAAATACCTGATAATCACTTCGCTCATACCGTATTAAATCACTTATGTTTATTTCCCAATATTCATATAAATTTTTCTGGATAGCAGACTTCAAGG
>JAMCVO010000174.1 GCA_023475715.1 Actinomycetota bacterium | reverse complement strand
ATCTCTCTCCATTTTTCACACATAGTTTAATCATAAATAAGTCCATATAAATAAAAATAGTTTTTATACCCGCAAGGGATTTATATTATTAAGTTAGTAATAAATTACTTGACAAGATGTAGGATAATAAATATACTTATTGTAGACAGAGATAAATTAAAGAAGGTGATTAGATGAAATTTATAAGCGTAAGAGATTTCAGGATAAGACCGGGTGATATATGGAAACAATTAAAAATTGATAAGGATATTATTATTACATCAAATGGAAAACCTATTGCCATTTTAAATCCGGTAGAAGATAGTAACCTGGAAAATTCTATTACTGTACTTAGAAGAGCAAGGGCACTGCTGGCTTTAGAAGAGATACAAAGGGAAGCTGTTTCAAGGGGGTTGGATAAGTTAACCGAAGAAGAAATTGAAGAAGAAATAAAAGCAGCCCGATTGGAGAGAAACAGGTGATTATTGTAGTAGATACTAATGTTATTATTTCCGGCTTAATTAAACCTTTCAGCGACGCTTCAAAAATTCTAAATCTTATTTTCTCAGGTAAAATAAAAATAGCTTATGATGCAAGAATATTAAGTGAATACATAGAAATACTAAACAGAAAAAAATTTAATTTCAATTCCCGTAAAGTAGAATCAATAATTGCTTTGATTAAAGATGAGGGAATATATATTAATTCTGCCCCTTTAAAAGGATCACTTCCTGACAGGGATGACACTCCATTTTTAGAAGTTGCACTTGCAGGAAAAATCAATTTCTTAATTACTGGAAATAAAAAGCATTTTCCACAGCATTTATACGATAATACTGCAGTATTATCACCTGTAGAGTTTATAAAAGAATGTTTCTTACCATGATGAGATCTTTTAAGGAGAGTTTTTGAAGTTTTTGAAATTAGATTTCTTTAATAATTAACTGAGTAATTCAAATATTACTATTTATATCATATGTCCTAAGAATTTATAAGAATTCATTTGTATCTATAAATTAAAATATGATTAAAATTTCTTTTAATATATTTGTTTTATCATGAAGACACTCCGGATTTGACGTATGCTGCATTGACGGAACTTAAAATAAACTATGTTAACTAAAAAATAAGGTTCATAGTCAATAACCCTACAGAAATTCCCAAATTTGGTATAATTACCCTACAAAAATTCCCAGAAATGGGAGATTAAGAATAACTGTGGATCAGATTCTAAAGGCACTTGCAGCAGGTATAAGCACTGAGAAATTATTAGAAGATTATCCTGAATTAGAAAAAGAAGATATCAAATCTGCTCTTTTTATGTGGCTGAATTGGAGGTAAAAATTGGAAATAAGTTATGATAAAAAATACAATATTGCATATATAAAGATTCTGGAAAAAACAAGCAAGGTAGAAACCATAATGTTAAGTGATGAAGTTAGTATAGATATTTCTCCCGATGGAAAGATATATGGAATTGAACTTTTAAATGCAAATGATCAGCTCAAGTTAGAAAATAATGGATTGCTTATCACTGATACTATAACTGGCAGAAAAATAAAAATTCTAATTGGTATAAATTAATTATGGAACACATAATTTACAGCATTAATTGACAAGATATGTGTGAATTTGGTATGGTGTTAATATCACGATGAGAGAGCACACCTAAGGTTTCGTCCGAAGGTTAATCTCTCTCTTTTTTATTTCACAATCAGTTTATTCTTAAGTAAATCCATATAAAAAATAGTTTTTATACTTACAAGGGATTAATAAGAAATTTTTAACATAGCTTAATTTCTTGAATAGAAAAAAATAAAATCATCTTCCATATTGCTAAATTTTTTATAAGCCTATTAAAATTCTGATATAATAATAGTATAATAATGTTAGAATAATAGGACTGGAGGACACAAAATGATTATAAAATCATCCACAACACTGCGTAATGACTACAATGCTATTGCCAAGCTTGCCCATGAAAAAAAAGAGCCGGTATATATTACCAGAAACGGCGAAGGGGATATTGTTGTTATGAGCATAGAAGCATTTGAACGCAGAGAAGCTATGCTTGACCTGCGTGAAAAACTCTTGTTTGCAGAACAGCAGCGTCTTGCAGGTGAACCTACAATTTCACTCGAAACAGCTCATAAGCGCCTGAAGGATAAAATAAATGGGAAAGTATGATGTAGAACTGCTTCCTGCTGCTTATGCAGACCTGGATGAGATATTTGATTATATCATGGTGGATAATCCACAAGCAGCAACTGAAATGCTCGAAAGTATTATGAAGTCTCTGCGTCGTCTTGAGAATTTTCTAAATTCTGGAGCACCACTCCTCGACCGTTTAATGCAAAAGTTCAATTTTAAAATGGTTGTTATTGACCCTTATATAGCTTTCTACCGGTTTATTGATGATAAAGTCATTATTTACCGCATTTTACATTGCGCAAGGAATTACCCGCATTTGCTTAAAGAATCCATGAAGTAGCTATAATTACAACAAAACAAGAGTTACCAATTA
>JAMCVO010000439.1 GCA_023475715.1 Actinomycetota bacterium | reverse complement strand
GAAATAAAAAGCCTTGATAAGACAAGTGATAAAATGAATAATCCGGATGATCTTGACAGGCTTTTAAATCTTATCGCCCTGAATTATTTAAAAAAACCTTTCTGTTTCAGAATGTCATCTTTAAATGAAAAACTGGAACTCCTTAAAAAGGATATAATAGAGAAAAATATCAGAGCGGTGATTTTCACGAGTCTCAAGTTTTGCGATAATACTCTTTATTTTTACCCTGATCTTAAGAGTGAACTTGAAAAATTAAAAATCCCGTCCCTTTATCTGGATATTGAATATGGAAAATCGTCCTATGGACAGCTGAGAACAAGGATAGAAGCCTTCTATGAAATGCTGGAGTAAAAAAATTTCAGGATGAAAATGCGACAGATTATATGGTAATTTTTCGATTAATAAAATATTTTAAGTGAGCATGGATAATAAAATATAAAAAAAGCAAAATTACAGGCAGATATTTATGGGGATACAATCATTAAAGACCAGTGTCATTAAAAACATTCAAAATAATCTTGATACCAAATCAATTAAAAAAATATTAAAGCTGATTGCAGTAAAACCTGTCATCAACTTGTATGGAAGATCTTTTAAATCAATTGCAGACAGGTATCTTAACATTTACAGCATCAGATACCTGAATGAAGTCTATAGCGGAAATTATCCTGTTGCATACGGCTCACTGTTTTTACCTTATGAGCTTATAAACGGGCTTGGACTCAAACCTTTCCTTCCTGAAATAATGGGCGGCTTTACTGCCGGTCTGGGAGTCAGCGGCAGAACCATAAAAACTGCCTCAAACAAATGGTACTCAAGCGATCTCTGTACGTTTCACAGAAGCGCATCCGGTGCCTGCGAGATGGATTTATTCCCAAAACCTTCATTCATTTTTTCCACTAATCTTGCCTGTGATGCTGCCGGTAAATCTTTTCAAAGCTTTTCCAGAAAATTTAAAATTGAAAAAAATTATTATTTAATAGATGTTCCCTATGATAATGACAGGGAATCTTTACATTACTTATCCAGGCAGCTTGAGAATATTTTTTATGATGTCTCGGAAAAACTAAGTAAAAAACCTGATATGGAAAATCTTAAAAAAGCTGTTTTCTATTCCAATGAATTCCGGAAATTTGCAGTAGAAGCAAATGATATAAGAAAAAAACTGTTTGATTATCCTGAGTATTTTAACGGTCTGAATTTTATACTGCCGTTTTTTGGTTTATGCGGAACAGCTGAAACTGTGAGGTTATATAAAATAATGAGGGATGAGCTTCGGGAGAAGTTATCAAAACAGGATAAAAACAAAAAAATGAAAAAAGTATTGTGGATGCATTTAAAACCATATTACAGGAATGAGATTTTCAATATCCTTGAAAAAAATAACTGCCGTGTCGTTTTTGAAGAAACTTCTCACATCTTCTGGGATGAGCTTGACCCGGAGAAACCTTTTAATAGTCTTGCAGCTAAGATGCTTTCAAATCCGTTAAGAGGCAGTGGCGAAAACAGGATCAAAGCTATGCAGTATCTGGCTGATTCCTATAATATTGACGGGGTCATAATGTTCTCGCACTGGGGATGCAGACAAAGCAATGGACTGTCAAGGATAATTAAAGACTCATTTAACAAGAAGAGTATTCCGGTACTGGTTCTTGACGGAGACTGTGTAGACATCAATAATTGTCCCGCCGGTCAGATAAAGACAAGAGTAGAAGGATTTGCGGAAATAATTAATTCAATATAAGTTTTTTTGTGAGTCAATTAATAAAAGCATTCTCAATAATTTTTTTATAAAGCATTTTTAATATAAGACATCTCTTGATTTAAGGAGTTTTTATGTATACATGCGGAATTGACATAGGATCAGTTTCAACAGAAGCTTTAATTTTAGATATTGATGAAAGTAAAAAATACAGAATTCTCTCATATGTTGTTAATAAAACAGGTTCGGACAGCAAAACTGCTGCAAATGAAGCATTTAATATCGCTCTTAACAATGCAAAATTAAGCAGAGACAAAATTAAATCCATTGTAGCAACAGGGTATGGAAGAGTAAATGTAGAATTTGCAGACAAAAACATTACTGAGATAACCTGCCATGCGAGTGGTGTTACTTTGATATTTCCTGATATAACTACAATAATTGATATCGGCGGTCAGGATTCCAAGGTAATAAAAATAGATAAAACTACAAAAAAACTTATATTGAATTAATTATTGACTCACAAAAAAACCAATAGATTTCTTAATGAATGATAAATGTGCTGCAGGAACGGGAAGGTTTCTTGAAGTTATGGCCAGAACTCTTGAAATTGATCTTGAAAACTTCGGAGATATTTTCTTGAACACAAAAGAAAAAGTAGATATAACATCTACATGTACAGTATTTGCAGAATCAGAAATAGTTTCTTTAATCGGACATGGTATTGCCAAGGAGAAGATAGTCAGGGGTCTGATTTATTCCATCGCCGACAGAATAATTTCAATGGTCTCAAGAGTTCTGG
>JAMCVO010000574.1 GCA_023475715.1 Actinomycetota bacterium | reverse complement strand
AGTCGAGTGTGAAAACACCCGCTTTGCCGATTTTCTGGAAAAACCTTACCGGAGGAATTCTCGAATAGTCTTGTTTTATTTCGGGTTCTGCAATCGGCTCTTCGGCTGTTTGCCCGAGCATTAACCTTTGAAGCTCTTCTTTCGTATTATTTTCCGCTGCGGCAACATTGGTCAGAGTATGGTTTATACCGGAAATATATTTTTCTTCTATGGCCCATGATAGATATTTCCTTAAAGATGAGAGCTTTCTGTTCACAGTAGCAGGAGAAAAGCTTCCCTGCTTAACAAGCCTCTCTTTATATTCTTCCAATAAACTCGGGCTAATCGTATTTAGAAAGTTTTCTTTCTGGCTTTGATTTGCGTCTTTTAAGCCTGAGATTTCTTCTGCCCAGGCAAGAAACTGTTTAACGTCAATGATATAGTTTTTTATAGTAAGATGTGATGCATTGTAAACGTAGAGGTAGTTTTTGAAGTCTTTTATATGCCAGGGGTCCGCCATATTTGCATTTAGAGCTTGTGCCTGTGAAAGCTCAAACGGATTTGCGCTGTTAAGGCCCTCTAGCTTTAAAAACTTAAAGAATTTTCTAAGCGAGGATACGTGTCTGTCCATTGAGCTCTGTGAAAATACTTCGCTGTTTGTGTTTTTATACCTTTCGATTGTCTGACCGTTGACCAGAGCGGGGGAAAAAGCTTTTTGATATTCGTGTTCATACCAGCGGATAAAGTGGTTTATATCCGATAAGTAATTTTTTACAGTAACCTTTGAAGGTACGTCTTTTTGTGATAATAAAAAGCTTTTAAACTGATTTAATAAATCCATTTTGTTATTAACGAATAAGTTCTTGTGAAAATATCGATTTAGCCTCAAGATTATACGGATTATACGAATTATTCAGACTAATTTTTGCTTTTAACATACACTATTAGAATAAAGAAATTTTAAATAACTTGTCAAGGCCTTATAGTAATCATAGATGATATATTTTGATATTTTATGATATTGAGAAAAAATCGGGAATTGCGGCGTGGAAACAATATTCGGTTTTACGCTTGTGAAAATAAATTATGCCTATTAAATAAATATGATAAATATCATCATAAGATATCAATATGTATCGTATATCCTATAATCTCTCTTGTATACTTATGATACGGCAAAACAGTTCTTAAAGTTCCTAAAGTTATAAAGTTCATAAAGCGCCTTAGGGAATCGACTTTATAAACTTTAAAAACATTTTACTTTACAAACTATAGCGATAGTGTTTGGCGGTTGGTGAGCCTAAGTGATAGATGTTTTAAAGATCTAGTTTGGATTGCCTTGGCGGGAAAATGATAAATATGCAAATGACTAATAAGCAAATGAATATAAAAAACATTTAATTATCTATAAATTCATTTGAATTTTGCATATTTGCTTATTTGCATATTATTGGTTTGCTTGCATTTTAAGGCTGGAATAACCATAATTAATTTGTACGTTAAACTAATTTCAAATATGCAAATGGATGGAAAATGATAAATATGCAAATGACCAATATGCAAATAAATTTATAAATGATTAAATCAAAAAATTACCAAATTAATTCATTCAGACATTTAAACATTCATTTGGAATTTGCTTATTTGCGTATTGGGTTATTATCTGCTTGCTTATTCGCTTATTTGCTTATTTTTGCATTTGCTGTGCCTGCGGCGCAGGCTAGCTTTAAGGTTCCTGTTCAGGCTCAAGTGGGGAAGCTGTATTTAAGTCTTTCCGGATATATTTCACCCTACGCCTCGGTTGTTTTGACTATTGATGGGGTATTTGTAAGAGCTACCGTTGCCGATGCAGGAGGAAATTTCTCCATGTCCGGAGTTTTAATTAAGGAGGGTTTTTCTAATTTTTGCCTCGAAGCTGTTGATTTTAAAAGCCTGGGGGATTCGTTTACCTGCTTTAATGTTCCTCCGGCAAAGGGCAACGTAACAATGAAAGATATATTTTTGCCTCCGACACTCGGCCTTTCCAAAAATGTAATAGCCGAAGGAGGGGATACTTTAGCATATGGTTACACGATGCCGGGAGCACTGGTTACACTTTACCTTAGCAACGGCCAAAAATTAACTGTTTTTGCTGATAATACAGGCTACTACACTTTCCGGATTAAAAATCTCAAGGCCGGGAAATACAATTTATATGCCAAGGCTAATTACAACCGTAAAGATTCTCTTGCGCCGACGAAAACTGTTCAACTTAGGGCCTTATCGTGGTGGGAGCAGATTATTGCGTTTCTACTTAGTATTTTGAAAAATATTCAGAAGTTTTTCAGCTCATGGTCTTTGGGACCGCTTTGGATTGGTTTGCCAATCCTTATCCTTATTATTATACTTATTTTAAAGCTCTGGCCGGAGAAATTTACCTTCATCTACCAGTCGCGCCTAATAATCTTCTTTACAAAATTTCTGCGACGTCCAAAGAGGCCTTTACATCATTATTGGATGTTTGGATATTAGTATTTTGTATTTAGTATCTCTTAT
>JAMCVO010000507.1 GCA_023475715.1 Actinomycetota bacterium | reverse complement strand
TAACCCCATCAGGGCATATCCCATCTTACCTTTTATCTGTTTCTTAGAAGTAATGATAGTTCTGAGAAACAGATCTTTACCAAATCTTTATCAATCTGGAAAGATACTGGCAATTCTTTTTCTTCCCTTCATATTATTTTTTGGAGTAATGGGTGCTTCTGCAGGAGGTCCTTTTTACGGAGGCTTTTTAGGTTTAGTACAAAAGACTACTCAAGGTAATTTACAATTACTGCTAACTCCAATTACCACAATGGGCAGTCTTTTTTTAGTAGGGGATATCTTACGATTTATTCGTCCAATGGAATGGAATTTAAATAGCTCCTTATCTTTCTTTTTGGGAGCTCCCCTGGTAGTTTTGGGGTTATTAACTGCCCTAATCTCAGTAATCTTATCAAAAAAACCTGTCAGATTCTTCTTCACGACTATGCTGGTTAATTTTCTGCTTGAAATCATTCTTTTTATTGTTGTCTCTGAGGCTCTAAATTTGCCTGCTGAAATCAGAATGCATTATGATCCTGATATTTATGCTACGCCGGCTATTTTGGGAATTTATATCATCTCTTTAACAATTAGTATAACTTTCGAGTGGTTTAAAGATAAAAAAAATATCTTTTTAAGTCTTTATCTTTTAGGAATAATCCTTGCGGTAATATTTATCTGGTTTACCTGGTTTCTTCAGGATTTCAGTACTATACCAATCGGGATAAATGGCTATTCAACCATACCCAGCCTGGGTATTTCTGTAGCGATAGCAAGCATACTGATGCTTCTATACACCACACTGAAAAACCATCAAGCCTTTAGATCTTTCGCCCCCTGCATTTTTTTAATACTGATACCGTTTTTTATATTCAGCAACAATCAAATACAAATATATTTACAAAGGAATCTCAATTATGGCAATCGGGCGAAAGACCAAATAGATGTTAAAAATAAATTTTGGAGCTTTATCAAAAAAGAAAATCCGTGCGATAAACTTTTCTATTTTGACAATCTCGGCAAATCAAACGGATATAATTTTTCCTTTATTCTATTAGATAGATTTTATAAATGGTATAGTCTTTACTCCCCTTACCAGTCCAAAATACCCTGCTCTAGCGCTTACCTGATCGGTAATAAAAATAAGCTGCTGCAAAATTATATTTCATCACCTAAGAGAGGCTTTTATGCAATAGATGCTGATGGTGCTAGAAATTTCTATTCTTTAGAAAATTTTTACGCCTTCAGAATGGATGGGAAAGACATAGTAAACATTAGAGAAGATATTCTTAAAGAACTCGATTAACCTCAATTCTCGTAATTCCCTCATGACGTGTATATTGATTATTATTCTAAAGTAAATTTTAGAGCTCCTTGATTATATTCAATTTGTATTGATAATATAATTAAAATTATGAATGATCCCGTTGTTTCAGTAGATAGAAACCTCAAATTGAGAATCTTACAACTTAGCGATGCTTTTAAACTTAATAAATTAATTGATAAAAATAGGACATGTCTAAGGAGATGGCTTCCCTGGTTAGACCACAATCATACCATCAACGATACGAAAAAGTTCATCAAAAAAGGTTTAGTAAAATATCAAAACAACACAGGTATAGAATTAGGTATTTGGTATAAAAATCAATTAGCAGGATGTATCGGTTTACATTATCTTAATAATGAACACCTCAAAACCAGTATTGGTTATTGGCTGGATAGAAGTTTGCAAGGCAGGGGTATTATGACAAAATCGATCTCTAAGTTTATTGATTACCTTATTGATGATAAAAAAATAAATAGGATTGAGATTGCCTGCGCCTTAGGAAATGATAGAAGCAATGCTTTGCCTAAAAGATTAGGTTTTACCCATGAAGGGATACGCCGGCAGGGCGAATGGCTGTATGATCATTTCGTTGACTTAAATATCTACTCGATATTAGCAGATGAATGGCGCTCCCAAAAACTAACGGATGGTACCAGCCGGAATACGAACTAAAGGCTTGATTCCTCTTCTCTTTATTAAAGAATGCTTCACTCCCCAGACAAACCATTTGAAATATTCTCCTGTCCAAAGTTTTAAGGAAAAAGTTGACTTCCCCCCATATAGCCTGTCTATTGAGGTGGCTGGTACTTCTCCTAATTTAAAACCGCCAATTTGCGCTTTCACTGCCAACTCAAAGAGTACTGCCCAGCCGCCAGTTTCAGATTCCAGTTTAATTTTATTAAATATTTGCTTTCTGAACATTTTAAGTCCCGTGGTGGTATCGCTAATACCCGAACCTGATAAGGAATAATAAAGTTTATTTGCTACCCGGGATAAAGTCTTACCGATAAATGACCCTCCCAATCTTCTGCCGCCATAACCATATCTGGTTCCACTAACCAGATCACAACCATGATCCATTAAATAAATCATATCTGGAATAGCTATCAGGGGAGCTATTTCGTCAATCGGGGCAATTAGAATATATTTACCAACAGCCTCTTTCACCCCTGCCAATATGGCATTTCTTACCCCCACACCCTGTTGATTC
>JAMCVO010000319.1 GCA_023475715.1 Actinomycetota bacterium | reverse complement strand
GAGAAGCATAAGATACCTGTAATTCCCGGTTCAAGCGGAAATGTAGAAAACCTGCGGCAAGCTTTAAACATAAGCCACAAACTGGGTTATCCGGTAATAATAAAAGCGTCCTTTGGCGGTGGCGGCAAAGGTATGAGAATCTGCCGTCACAGCCGTGACCTGGAATCACTTTTTCCGCTCGCAAAATCGGAATCGCTTTCCAGCTTTGGGAAGAGTGAAGTTTACATTGAAAAGTATATACAGAAACCCAGACATATTGAGTTTCAAATAATTGCAGATAACTATGGTAATATCTCATGCGCTGGCGAGAGAGAATGTTCAATCCAGAGAAGACATCAGAAGCTGGTTGAAGAAGCCCCTGCAGCCAGGCTTTCACAAAAAACTAAAAGGATAATAAAAGAATATGCTTTAAGAGCAGCCCGTGCAATCAATTATAAAAATTTAGGCACTATAGAATTTCTTGTTGATAAAGATGAAAATTTTTACTTCATAGAAATAAATTCCAGAATTCAGGTTGAACATCCGATTACAGAAATGGTAACGGGTATTGACCTTATAAAAGAGCAGATAAAAATATCATCCGGAGAAAGAAATGCTTTTACCGGAAAGGATATCCTGACCAGTGGAAATGCAATTGAATTCAGGATTAACGCTGAAAACAGCGAAAACAATTTTGCTCCATCCCCTGGTAAAATAACCGATTGCTTTCTTCCCGGCGGTCCAGGCATAAGGGTTGATACTTTCATTCATTCAAATTATACCGTTCCGCCTTTTTATGATTCTCTCATTGCAAAGTTGATTGTTTGGGCAAACTCAAGGGAAGAAGCAATAAGAAGAGCTTCAAGAGCTCTGGATGAATTCAGAATTGAAGGCATTAAAACTACCATACCATTTCACAAAAAGATTCTCTGCAATGAAAATTTTATAGCTGGTGAAATTCATACACACTTTATAGAGGAAGAGTTCGCTGTTTAAGAAGTAAATTTGACAATATAACCCTTTTTTGGTAAATTAACTTGATTTTTAATTTAGCTGATAATTTAACTATTTTGTTAAAGGAGAAGCAATGGCCCAGGAAGTAAAAATAACTGTATTTGATCCCAAACCAAGAAAAGCATTCCATCTCAGAGGTATCTACAAGCCTCTTTATTTTTTTGAAGAGCTTTTCAAGAGAGCCATTTTTGACTGCAGATCCTGTGGTCAGTGCATCCTGAGCACTACAGGTTTTGTTTGTCCGATGAGATGTCCCAAGACTCTTAGAAATGGTGCGTGCGGGGGCTCCAAAGATGGAATGTGTGAAGTAAACAATACAAAAAAATGCGTCTGGAATGAAATTTATGAAGGAGGTCATAGCCTTAATAGAGAAGACATGCTTTATAAGTTTCAACCGCCAATAGACCATCTGCTTCAGGATACATCTGCCGTTGTCAACTGGCTTGATCACAGGATTGAAGGGATGCACCTGGCATTACCTGGAAAAGGAAATGCCTTTGTTCAGCTCATAAAAATGGCAATTCATATAATAGTTATAAGGTTCAGAAAGTTTATACATGCTCCCAGATACTGGCAGAAACAGGAATCTCATTATGAGGGGGCTTAATAATTATATAGTTCAACTAAAAGACCATCGTAGTCTCTTAAGTAAAGAGTATCATGGTCATTATTCCAAATCGGTTTTGTCGAGTTCCAGTAGAGTTTGTTTTCTAAGTCGCTTCCATTGCCGCTAAATAAAATAAGGCTTGAGCCACTTTTAAAAATCATTTTTCTAAAATCATAGATATTTGTAGAAAGATCTTTTACTGTCCATCCAACGAGATTGATATTGTAATTGTTATTATTTTTAAATACAACATATTCCCCATTCAGATTAATCCTATCATCACCTTCAGCATCATACTTTATATTGATTTCAATATTGCTTGAGTTTGATTTTTCCCATAATCCAATTTCATTTTTACGGGCTTCCCTTTCAGCTTCAATAAATTTATCGGTATATTTGATATTTGGGGGGAAAGTAAAAACATTTGCAAAACCCCTTTTTATCATTTCCAGATTAACAAAAAGATTCTCTAAATACACATATCTCAGCAGTCTTCCATAAGCGTCTTTATCTTCAACATCCTTTTCAAGCCTTACATTTTTATTCAACACCAAAAACTCCAGGACTTCTTTTGCTTCTTCGTAAAAATACCTTTCGCTTTCCGGGGTATTGATACCAATTAGTCTTACATGTTCATTATTTGATAATACAAAAGTGTCTCCATCTATGACTTCGATAACCTTATATTCAACGATTGATTTAGTAATGCCAGTGTCTTCATCATCGAAATAATAAAGCCCGCAGCCAGATAAGAAAAAAACAAGTGGCGGAAGGATCAGGAGAACTGGCAATACAAATAGAAGAACACCTGAATTATTAAAAATAGGCTTGAAAAGGATGTTGAAGATAAAGACGCTTATGGAAGACTGCTGAGATATGTGTATTTAGAGAATCTTTTTGTTAATCTGGAAATGAT
>JAMCVO010000705.1 GCA_023475715.1 Actinomycetota bacterium | reverse complement strand
TTCTTTCTGTTTCAAAACATATTTCAGTGTTTTCATGGAACTTATCAATCTTTCAAGATGCAGGTTAAACTCATATATCTTTCCCCCATATGATTTCATGGTTTCAAATATTCCGTCTCCAAATAAAAATCCCGGACTTTCAATAGAAATTTTCGCCTCGCTAAGAATCACTCAAGCAAGTCATAAAAAAACGTATTCTTCCATATCTGAAATAGTAAACTAAATAAAGATTTTTAATTATTTTTTTAAAATGTTTTTTAAATTTTTTGTTTCGAAAAATTTCAGTGCTTCTTCAAGTGCTCTGCCTTTATCCAGAGTTTCATTGAATTCGTCTTCAGGATTTGAATCTTCTACTATGCCGCCTCCTGCATTGTAATAAAAATTGTTTCCTGTAATTATGAAAGTTCTTATTGCTATATTTAAGTCAGTAGTTCCGTCAATGCCGATATAACCGATTGAGCCGGTATATATGTTCCTGACCGTAGGTTCCAGCTCATCAATTATCTGCATGGCTCTTATCTTTGGTGTTCCTGTTATGGATCCTCCAGGAAAAGATGCTTTTATTATATTTGAGAGATTTATACCATTTTTAATTTCTCCAGTTACTGTGGAAACAGAATGGATAACTCTTGCATACCTTTCTATTTTTGCATGTTCGCTGACTTTTACACTTCCGTAGCTGCAGAATTTTCCAAGGTCATTTCTTTCAAGATCAACAATCATATTTAATTCAGCTCTGTCTTTAATACTGTTTTGAAGTTCATGTTCATAAAAAACATCCTCTTCTTCATCTTTTCCTCTTGGCCTGGTGCCCTTTATCGGCCTGGTTTCAATGTAGTCTTTTTTGATATAAAGAAATCTTTCAGGTGAAGAAGAACCTATTTTTACTTCCCTTAAATTAAGATATGCGGAAAAAGGTGCGGGATTTTTATATCTGAGTATATAATACAGATCCGCACTTTGTACCGGAATGCTGCATCCAAATCTTTGAGTTAAATTAATCTGATAAATATCACCCCCATGTATATATTTTTTAGCCTTCTTAATAGCTTTTATATAATCTTCTTTCTTAAAGTTTGATTTTAAATTTATGGTTTTGATATCTTTCTTTAAATAATTTTCGGCTATATTTTCCCTTATTGCATCCTTTAGCGGAAAACAATTTTCATTATCACAATTTTTTGTAGAAATATCCTTCTCAATGATTTTTTGAGTTTGGTTGTGCTTTAGTAAATCCAGAAAAAATTTTTTATTTTCAATTGTTTTTTTCTTTAATATTTTAAAATTATCTGTATTTTTGTTATCTTCACCAGGTTCTTCATTAAATATTCTTGTCAGATACCATTTTTTGTTAATATGGTTGTAAGCCAGAACCTGTTTAAAATATAAAAGAAAGAAAACTGGTATATTTAGATCATCATAAGAATTTTGAGGTAGTTCCTCTAAAAAATTTTTTAGATCATATGAAAAATAGCCGATGAACCCGCATTTAAAATCAGGCGTTACAATATTGTGTTTATTACTTTCTTTAATGATGAAATCATTATTTTTTTTATCTACATATAAAAATTGGCGGTCTGTATTCATGTTTTCAGAATTAAAGTCTATGAATTTTGAAAAGTTTTTATTCAAAAATTTCAGAGGATGAACATTTACTGTTCTGGTTGTTTTATTTCTTAAATCAATAAATTGGTTTTTAAAACCATGGCTTTTTAAAATAAAATCGGGATCAAAGGCTATATAAGAAAATTTTGAGTAATAACTTTGGCTCAGGCTGCTGTCCAAAAAACAAAAATAATCACGATCTTTTAATAAATAAAAAAGTTGTTCTGGTTTATATGCAAGATCTAATTCAATTATTGAAGTGTTCATTTACTTAAGTTGAGATAAAATTTTGTAATATTTTTAATCCATGAGGTGTTAAAAAGGACTCAGGATGAAATTGTATTCCTTCCACAGGATATTTTTTATGTCTGATACCCATGATAATCCCTTCCTTATTTTCAGCAGATATTTCCAGGCTATCAGGAACTGTTTTCCTGTCTATTATAAGGGAGTGATATCTTGCGGCTTCAAACGGATTCTCGATTTCATTAAAAATAGTTTTGCTGTCATGATATATAAGTGAAGTCTTTCCGTGGAATACGACCCCTGAATTTATTATTCTGGCGCCAAATACTTCTCCTATGCACTGGTGTCCAAGGCATACACCAAGAATAGGAATTTTTTTGTGAAATCTTAGAATTATTTCTTCAGAGATTCCTGCGTCTTCAGGTTTACCGGGTCCCGGTGATATTACTATTTTTTCAGGCGACATTTCTTCTATCTCAGATATTGTTATTTTATTATTTCTTCTTACTTTTATTATTTCTCCTAATATTCCAAGATATTGGACAAGGTTGAAAGTAAAAGAATCGTAATTGTCTATCATCAGTATATTTATTTTTTTACTTTTCATAATCATCGATATTTTATACTGCAAGTTTTAACAATGAGTTTTACGGATAATATTTCCTGTTT
>JAMCVO010000355.1:2047-2522 GCA_023475715.1 Actinomycetota bacterium | reverse complement strand
AGCCAATAAAACTACCGAATAAAAAAATAACATATTTTATAAAAAACATCATCATGAAGACAAAAATTATATATAATTACTGTGTTGGTAATAAAAAAAGCAAGGATATGTATATGAAGAAAAAGAATCTCTCGCAAAATGCGGATCGTGATTTGTTTAAATCACAGGTGCCTGTAAAATCAGAGTTTGTAGATTCAGATCCATGGAGAGTTTTAAGAATACAAGGAGAGTTCGTAGAGGGGTTTGATACTCTGGCTAAAGTAGGACCCTGCATTTCAATTTTCGGATCTGCCAGAACTCTGCCTGGTGACGAATATTATATGGCAGCGGAAAAGACCGCGGCTCTTCTGGCGCAAAATGGTTTTGGTATAATAACAGGCGGGGGTCCCGGAATAATGGAAGCGGCAAATAAAGGATCATATGAAGCTGGCGGATTATCGATAGGATGCAATATTGAACTGCCTTTCGAGCAGGA
>JAMCVO010000355.1:0-2037 GCA_023475715.1 Actinomycetota bacterium | reverse complement strand
TTACAGGTATATCCATAGAAATAAAACTAAAAAGTATTTTGTTATTAATAAAAAATTTAAGCCAATAAATATCAAAACATATCGCTGGAGTTTCATTACTTCTTTGTAAGGAAGATGCTTTTTGTAAAATACTCCATAGGATATATTATTTTTCCTGGTGGATATGGTACCCTGGACGAACTTTTTGAGGCATTAACCTTGTCTCAGACAAACAAGATTGAGCATTTTCCCATAGTCCTCTTTGGCACTTCTTTTTGGAAAGGAATGTGTGGCTGGATTGATGAAGTCCTGCTTGACAAATATTCCACAATCAGTTCCGAAGATAAAAAGCTGTATAAAGTGGTAAATGATCCGCAGGAAGCAGTTGACTATGTTTTGAAAATTATTAAAAGAGATAATTTTATTTCCAAATCATGCCGCTGACTAATTTATTCATGAATTTTTTAATCTTCAAGCGCATGGGCTGATGGTAGCTGGTAACATCTTATAAAATATATTATTAGAGAAAAATGCTGGTATTTATGTTATCAAATTATAATTCCATGCGATATTAAAAATGAACCAAAATATATTGGCAAAATGGAAAACGGCGAACTATATATAGGTACTTCAGGATGGTATTATAACTCTTGGGCAGGAAATTTTTATCCAGGGGATTTAAGCAGAAGTAAATGGCTTGAATACTACTCTAGACATTTTAATACAGTTGAAATAAATAGTACTTTTTACCATCTGCCTAAGAAGGAAATATTAAGTAATTGGGCATCTCAGACACCTGACGATTTTGTGTTTGTTTTGAAGGCTTCCAAATATATAACCCATATTAAAAGACTATCAGATTGTAGCGAACCTCTTAAGAAATTAGTGGATTTGGCCTCTGGACTTGGCAGTAAATTGGGATTATTTTTATTTCAGCTGCCGCCGGATTTAAAGAAGGATATTAAGAGACTTGAGAGTTTTGTGAAAATTCTTCTTAAAGATTACAGATATGTGTTTGAGTTTAGGGATGAAAGTTGGTTTTGTGATGAAGTTTATAATTTGCTTAACGAATTTAGAGCATGTATTGCAATATCCAGTTCTCCATGTTTTCCATATCATGAAATAATAATAGGTGATTTATGCTATATTCGGATGCATGGAAGCAAACAACTGTACTTGTCAAGTTATTCTGAAAAAGAACTTAAAATTTTTAGTAATTTAATTAAGAAAAATCTTAATAATATAATAACTCACATATATTTCAATAATGATGTATCAGGGTATGCCGTAGAAAATGCCATGGGTTTAATTAAATATTGCAACAGCTGATGTGCTTTTGTCATATATTTAAGAGACAAAATTTGAATTAAGTTATTGAATAAGTATAAAAACAGATTATCCGAAAGCACAGTTATTTTTGTGGATAAAAATCAAGATTTCATTTATTGTTAAATTATATCTTTTGCTACAATATGAGAAATATTGTAATAAGTTAATTTTAAATCGGAAATTTGAAATGAATAAAATTACAATAATTACCGACAGTACTTCCGACTTACCAAAAACTATTTATAAAGATTATGATTTGATTGTTGTTCCGTTGTCAGTAGTATTCGAAGGCAAGATATACATTGATAATGGAATAGATATTAATCCGGAAGATTTTTATAAAATGATAGAAACTTCTGTGGAAATGCCACAAGCATCCCAGCCTACACCTGTTAATTTTATAAATGTTTATGGTAAATTGATTAATCAGGGTATGGAGGTTATTTCCATTCATATATCACGTAAACTATCCGGTACTATGAATTCTGCAGAAATAGCAGCCAGACAATTTAAAAAGAAAAGTATAAAAGTTCTGGACTCGGAAGTTGTGCATATGCCTCTTGGATTTGTTGCTCTGAGAGCAGCAAAAATGGCTGACAGAGGTAGCACAATGGATGAAATAATAAATGAAGTTGTTGATTTCAGAAAAAAAATAAATTCTTTTTTCCTTCCAAAATCGCTTGATAATTTAATCAAGGGTGGGAGAGTAAATAAAATTAAAGGAAATAA
>JAMCVO010000652.1 GCA_023475715.1 Actinomycetota bacterium | reverse complement strand
TATCCTTAGTAATTATTACATTATCTACAAACATATTTGGCGGCACAGGATTACCATACATGTGAGCAAGCGCTCCGGGTATTATATACCTGGCATATCTTTCAGGAAAATATGCACAGCTGCCGTCAATGATTCCATCTCTTATCATCTTATAAGCATTTTCACCGGTTACTCCCTGAGAACAAAGCAGCCATTTATCAGGATCCCATCTCCCGGTCATTTCTGCCGCTGCTTCAATTGCGCTGCTGCCGTCATCATGCATTGAGAAAACAACAATATTTTGAGCCTTAGGATATTTTGCTAATATTGCAGTAGTAGATTTTTTAATATCATCCTCAGTACCGTTACCACTATCAACAATTATTGCTTTCTTCTCTCCTTCAAAATTTGGATCTGCTTCATTACCAAATTTTTCCTTCATAGGGTCAATTGATGCCAATGTTCTTTGCGCAACTATATCACCAACTGCAGGCTGCCAATAATACAGCACCAGATCCACATTTTCCCAACCACCAAATACTTTATCTATTTGCTCAACAGCCCACTGCCCCATAATAAAACCGGCATTATAATTATCTGTTCCCATAAATGGAAAACCCGGAATTGGGACATCGACACCAATCAGAAATACCCCTAACATCGTAGCTTTTCTTCCTATCATTGTATTTGTTTTGGCATCAGCCTGGAATTCAACAAATACATCAGGGTTTTTATTAAAAATAATATCGGAATTTTGAACTGAAATTGAGGTATCGGCAGCATTGTCAAGGACTGTCAGATCAGCATCAGCTCCACCTGCAAGTTTCCATTCTTCCTTAATACCATCTTCAACCTGCAAACAGAACGGATAAGCCTTTAAGAGGTTGGCAAACGCTAAAGTATGCCCCTTTGCAGGTTCATTTTCATATTTTCTGGCTTCTGCCATAGTCCTGAAATCTTCATATGTAGTTCCGCCTGCAGCGGCCGTTGTTTCTGCAGCAGTAGTTTCACCAGCAGCAGTTGTTGTTTCTTGTGCCGTTGTAGTTTCAGCAGCTGTTGTAGTGGTTTCCTGTGTTGTTTTACAACCCGGAAGTATAGAGAAAGTTGCTATTAATATTACAACTATTCCTAAGAACAAAATCAATCTTGCTTTTCCCATTTTGCTACTCCTTCTTTCTTGCATTCAACATTTACAATTTTAAAATCTATCTGGCTTTTAAACCTATGTTTATCTATCTTCACCTCCTTTATTAAGATGATGCTTCTTCTTATTTTAAGAATGTTTATATTGGAATTTTAAAAATATGATAACGTTGCGATATTTTTTATTATAATTATTTTTATATGAAAGTCAAATAAAAAATTGTATAAAAATTGTAAAAAAACCGTATTATTTATTTCCCTGCAAAGGTGTTAATTGTATTTGTGTGGGAAAAACTATGTTTTTTTCTTTTATTGTCTCATTCTTTATTGATTTTATTAATAAATTAATGGCAGCATCTGCCATTAATTTTTCAGGTATTTTTATACTGGTAACAGGCGGATCAATATACTGATTGATATCAGTGTCACCTATTGCGATAATGGAAAAATCTTTCGGGACTTTAAAATTCATATCCTTTAAAGATTTAACCAAGCCTGCTGAAAAAATATCGCCTGGAGCAATAAATGCTGTAATTGATAAATAATCTTTTTCTTTAATAAATTTTTTTGTTAATTCATATAGTCCACGTCCTTCTTTTAAAATAAATGAATCATCCGATAACAACAGATTAGGATCATAATTTAAATTATTTTTTAGCAATGCATTCTGGTATCCGATAAATCTGTTTTTCAAAACAGAATGCTCATTTGAAATAGCCTGGACATAGCAAATATTTCTATGACCAAACTTATACAAATAATCAACTGCCGCTTCTATTGCTTTTATATTGTCAATTTGGACTGATAGAACTTCTTCATCTTCTACTATCCTGTCCAGTAAAACCAGGGGAATATTTTTGTCTTTTATATTTTTTATTAAGTTATAGTTGTCATAACCTCCAAAAAGTATTAATCCTTCGACAATTTGGTCAATTAAGAATTTTACCTGATACTCTTCTTCTTTTTTATCATAGAAAGTACACCCTAATATTATAGTATATCCTTTTTCTCTGGCGTATTTTTCTATTTCCAGGACTATATGTGAGAAAAACGGGATACTGATATCCGGAACAATAACACCTATTGTTCTTGTTCTTCTGTTCCTTAGTCCTCTGGCCAGTATATTAGGCCTGTAATTTAAATTTTTAATAGCTTTGAGTACTTTTTCTTTAGTTTCCGCTTTGATATATATGCCGTCATTTAAAACTCTTGAAACTGTGTTAAAACATACACCAGCTTCTTTGGCAACATCCTTAATTGTGGGATTTTTATTTTTTTTATTCATTTATACCATTTAGATTTATCAATCCTGATCTGGCAGATATCAAAACAATATA
>JAMCVO010000658.1 GCA_023475715.1 Actinomycetota bacterium | reverse complement strand
AATGTAAAAAGACCGGTGAAAAGAAAGTAATAGCATTTAATTTCAGCGGCCATGGTCATTTTGATCTTACATCATATGAAGCCTATATGGATGGAAAGCTTGAAAATTACGAGTATCCGGATGAGAAAATAAAGGAATCATTGAAAAAGCTTCCAAAATTCTGATATTGGTATAAAAATTTGATATTGATATAAAAAATTGATTCGTACAAAAATTAAATTATTGGTTGATAAATAGTAGCAACGGGTTATCCAGAATTTTATATTAAAATATGGAACAGCTATCCTTTATACGGTTATAATAGCCATTTAATGGATAGCTGCTCTTTCTCACTATAATGATATAAAAACTATTTTCCCATTAAAAATTTCTTGCTTTTTTTTAAATAACTATATATTATCTTTGCTACAAGGTTTGTTTAATAAATTAAATAAGGTAAAAATTCTTCTTTTGTATTCATAAATTTCAAAAAATTGACGAAATAATAATATCTTTATTAATTCCAGGAAATAATTACTTTTAATTAATTTTTGGAATATTTTGATAGATTTTTGTAGTTTTACAATTCTTTAGAAATAATAGTAAAAAGTCGAAAAATATACCCCCATGTAAAGAGTAAATATATGGGTTTTTTTGAAAGGAGAAATAATTGTTAGAAGAACTAAGAGGATTAAACAGGGATGTTCTGGATGGCAAGGTAATAGCCGAGCTTAAAGAAATAGCAAAAGAGTTAAATATTTCAGGTACAACAAATTTAAAGAAGGAGGCTTTGATAGAGAGGATACTTAAAGCAATTCCTGATTTGCCACCTTCATCAAAAGATAGGTCTGATACAACTGAGAATATCAGTCTCGGGATAAAGGAAAAACCTGTGGTGGAAATCGAAGAAGAGGCTGGGAAAGCACCAATAGAGGAAGCTGAGCCTGAGAGGAAGTTTGAAGGTGATCTGGAAGTATATGAAGAGAAAATGAAAGGAATTCTTGACATACTTTCAGAAGGTTATGGATTCCTGCGTACAAACGGCTATCTTCAGGGACCGAACGATATATACGTATCTCAATCACAAATAAGAAGGTTTCATCTGAGGCAGGGTGATGAGGTTTTTGGCGTTGTAAGACCCCCAAAAGATAATGAAAAATATAATGCTCTGTTAAGAATTGAAAAGGTAAATGACAGTGATCCTGAAGTTGTAAGAAAAAGAAAACCTTTCGAATCGCTGACACCTATATATCCGATGCAGAGATTGAGGCTTGAGACTACCCCGCATAATATATCAGCACGAATAATTGATCTTATTGCGCCTATCGGAAAAGGCCAGAGAGGACTTATAGTATCACCTCCAAAAGCAGGGAAAACGACAATTTTGAAGGACATTGCAAACAGTGTGGCAACAAATAATCCTGAGGTATATATAATGGTACTGCTTGTTGACGAAAGGCCTGAAGAAGTAACAGATATGGAAAGATCAGTAAAGGGAGAAGTTATCAGCTCAACATTTGATCAGCCAAGCGAAAACCATATTCAGGTATCAGAGCTTGTTCTGCAAAGGGCAAAAAGACTTGTTGAACACGGCAAAGACGTCCTGATCCTTCTTGACAGTATCACAAGGCTCGCAAGAGCTTACAACCTCTCTATACCTGCAAGCGGAAGGGTGCTTTCAGGCGGGGTTGATTCCACTGCGTTGTTTCCGCCTAAAAGATTTTTTGGGGCTGCAAGAAATATAGAATTTGGAGGAAGTCTTACAATCCTTGCTACAGCGCTGGTTGAAACAGGAAGCAGGATGGACGAGGTAATATTCGAAGAATTCAAAGGTACAGGAAATATGGAACTTAATCTTGATAGAAAGCTTGCAGATAAGAGAATTTTCCCTGCCATTGATATAACAAGATCAGGGACCAGGAAAGAAGAACTTCTGATGGATGATGAAGAGGCTGGACATGTATGGAAGCTTAGAAGAATCCTTCATGAAAAAGAACCGGAAGTTGCCATAGAGCAGCTAATTGATTATATGAGAAAGACAAAAACGAATCAGGATTTTCTGAACGTGATTAAAGCAAGTTTCCAGCAAAACAATAAACCCACTCTTAATTCCCGTGCATAGAAGTATAAGCAATACAAATTATCATAAAAATATCGTTCGTTGCAGGCATAGTTCTGAAAAACTTGCGGGTGTTAGTTTATTTACGAATCAATTTAATTATGGTAATATACCACTTTTGAAACGAATAATATTTAAAAAATTTAAATAGAGAAAGTTACAGTTTAATAGATAGCGAGGCTAAGTTATGAAGAAAGAAATACATCCGGCTTATTATGATTGTGTTGTTACGTGTTCCTGTGGCAATACGTTTCAAACAAAATCTATAAGAAAAGAACTAAAGGTAGAAATTTGTTCAAACTGCCATCCTTTTTATACCGGAAAACAGAAGCTTGTTGATTCGGGTGGGCGAGTAGACAGGTTCCAAAAGAGACTCAAAAAAGTTATGAAGTGATTTTGATGCCTGAACATGATAGTAATAGTAC
>JAMCVO010000432.1 GCA_023475715.1 Actinomycetota bacterium | reverse complement strand
CTTTAGAAGTCTTTCTCTCCCTGTCATAATTTTTACCATCTTTTAACTATCATAAAAAATTTGAAATTTTAACTAAATTGCATAACCATTTTTATTTTCAAAAGGAATATTATCAAAACACCAGTCCGTGGTGGATAAAATAAAATTTCCTCTTTCTTTAATTTTCTCTATCAATTCCTTTACTCTTTTCTCTACTTGTTTTGGCGTTGCTCTTATCAAAAAATCAACCTGGTCAATATTTCCAATTAAAATCACGTCATTTTTCATTGTACTTAATGCTTTATTCAAATCAACATCTCCATACGGAGGAGGGGTCAGATATCCCCAGGCATCAATTCCCATATCATTATAAAGGTGCATTATCTTATCAGCATCACCGCAATTATGATATATGCTATAAGCACCCAGAGATCTTATTTTATCTGCTATAATTTTTTCATATTCTAATACATATTTACTGAAAAATTTTTCTCCTACAGCACCGGTTGCCAGATTACCTGCAAATTCTATTGCATCTACGCCATGCTCTATCATCTTATTAATACTTACAATCCCCCTGCCGCTAAAATATTCAATCATAGCTTTATAAAATCCAAAATCAATATAAGGATCCATCATAATAAGTTCTAAGTTTCTGTACATGTTAAGACAGTTAAAAGCACCATGAATTTCTCCTACTACAATCCCTTTGTCTCCTAAAGTTTTTTTTGCTCTTTCTATCCCCCTAAATTCATCTATAATCTCAGGATATACAGCTTCTTCGAATAGCGGCTGATACTTAACAAATTGATTAAAATCATTTCTTTCCTTTATATAATACTCTCTTATAGCTTCAATGTAAGTATATCTCGAAGTCTGGTCAAATTCTTTTACCTGTCTTAATTTTTTTTCAGGAGTCTTAATAGTAATTATTTCATTATCCCTGCCATTTATTTTCTTAAATTCTACATTTACAATCCATTTTCCATTATTTGAACTTTTCTCGTCATATTGATGCCGGGGAAATGCAAGTCTATAAAGATGATCTATACCAAAAAATTCCTCCATTTCTAAAACCATTTCAGGTGAGGCAAGATCTCCTATTTTTCGCCAATTTTGTTTATCTGGGGAAATGTCAAAATATTTGTATACCAAATTTATATATAGCCATGGGCAAACCGGTATTCTGTCAACTTTTTCCTTTTTGAAAACCTTTAGAAGTCTTTCTCTCCCTGTCATAATTTTTACCATCTTTTAACTATCATAAAAAATTTGAAATTTTAACTAAATTGCATAACCATTTTTATTCACACTTTTAAAAGCTGTATTTTCTGATACAGTCAAATTAAGATACCAGCTATATTTAGATTTAGGCCCTACACTACTGTATTCTCCTCTAACTCTAGCCATATCCAATCTATCAAATGAAGATGTGCACGGTTCAATAAGAATAGAAAATACATCATCACCAAATCCTCCCTCATTTGGCAAAATAGCCAGATAGGGAACTTCCTCAACTGGAAATGATAGAGCAAGAATTAAATTGGATTGGGTGTATTTAAGAGCACACCACCCTTCAGGCATCTTACCCTTAATATAATACTTCGCCCAATCCTTTACCTTTTTGGATCTAACTTTATTTAATATAATGTTTTTATTATCAGAAGAAATAAAAGATGGCCATGTGTGCTCATCACCATACCATCCAAGTCTCCTGCTGGGACTAGCTGTGGTTATAATACTTTTTACTTCATCAGGAAGTATTATCTCTGAACTTTCCTCTAAAATAAAATTTGTATGCGCCATCCATAGAAAATCAAAACTAAAATTACTAAAATTTGTAAGGATATAGTCAATTCTTAATATATTATCTTCTGTAAAATGTATGGTCTTTTCTAATTGATAAGGAAACCTTACTCCATAGACTTTCATAATTAATTTATTTTGTTCAACTTTATATTCCCATGGTGTTGACCATACTTCACCATAGTCTGGGATTCTAATTCCTTCCCATGGAAATGATTCGTAATAACATCCAATTACGGTAGGAAAAATTTCATCAAAACCGCTGGCTTCACCCTTAGTCAGATCTCCGCCGTATGGCTCAGCTTTATATTTTTTATTTTTTTTATCATATAAACTTTGTATTAGAAGTTCTAAGTTTTTTGGTTTATAAAAAAAAGAACACATATTGGACCCGATATGCGGCATTATTTGAACTCTGATTAAACTTGATTCTAAAGTAATAGAATCCTGGTCTTTATATCTAGAATTATATATTTTAGTATCTTCCAATTTATTCTTTATACTTATTACACTTTAATTATAACAATCCTCTATAAACTTAATCATATCTTTAGCTTCTTTTTTTGTAGAAACTTTCATATGGAAAAAAATACCTTTCCCTTTATTTGGGAGATTTTTAATTACATATTCAAATTCATCAAGGGGAATAGTTTTCCTATGAATGGTATAAAGATATAGTGATTTTCCAGCTTTTAATATTCTTTTATACACCGGCAGCAATTTTCCTAATCTAATATT
>JAMCVO010000570.1 GCA_023475715.1 Actinomycetota bacterium | reverse complement strand
GGATGTCATTAAGCCTGTTCTTGAAGCTGATTTAATAATAAATCTTCCAAAATTTAAGACCCACAGCTTAACAAGAATGACGGGAGCAGTAAAAAACATGTATGGAATAATTCACGGAAGAACCAAGACGTTACTGCATACTAAATTCATGGATATATACAAATTCAATGATATGCTTCTGGATATTTATCTTTTCAAAAAACCAGTACTAAACATAATGGATGGTATTTTAGGTATGGAGGGTGAAGGACCGGGCACAAGTGGAAAAGCCAGAGAGACCGGTTTGATACTTGCTAGCACAAACGGCGTAGCTCTTGATAATGCGGCTAGCAGAATAATGGGATTTAAGGAAAAACAGATACCCTTGATATCCTGTGCCGAGGAAAGGAACCTGCCAGGTTTTGAATTTGAAAATATCGAAATATTGGGTGAGAGAATAGAAGAAGTTATTATAAAAAACTTTATATTGCCCAAAAATTCAAATATGGACAGGATTACAAAAAACAGATTTATAAATACTTATATTTTCCCTTTTATAAGAAATACATTATCGCTGTCACCTTACCAGGATAAAATTAAATGCAACCTTTGCGGAACATGCAGGGACATTTGTCCTGAAATTGCTATAATGATTGAAGGTAAAAAATTAAAACTTGATTATAAGAAATGCATCAGGTGTTACTGTTGCAGTGAAATGTGCCCGAATGGTGCAATGGATCTCAAATATTCTTTTCTCGGGAATTTAATATTTTCAAAGAAAAGAAAAATACAAAACTTAAAATATGTAATTGAAATATGATTAATAACTTATATAAAGATTTAGTAGTCATCGGGGGTAATATCTCTGGCCTTGCAGCGGCAAGCCAGGCAAAAAGAGTTGACCCTTCTCTTGACATTAAAGTGCTTGAAAGTGGAGACTACATTTCCTATGGTGCCTGTGGCATGCCATATTTTATTTCAGGCCTGATTGAAAAAATTGATGATTTATTTACTTACCCTCCAAGCTTTTTTGAAGAAAAAAGAAATATAAAAATTTTATTAAATCACAAGGTTATGTCTATAAACCCATTCAAAAAAGAAATTCTTTTCTTTTCAAAAGTACCAGGAGTTTTAAGATATGATAAATTAATAATATGCAGTGGTGCTTCGCCAACTGTATTAAATATCCCCGGAATTAACGCAAAAAATATATTTAATTTTCGGAACATCCCTGATGCAATCAATTTAAAAAGTTTCATAAAAGAACAAAATCCAAAAAATGCAGCAGTCATTGGAGGAGGCTCTGTGGGACTGCTGATTGCCGAAGCATTAAATAAAATTGGCATAAAAGTAACGATTATTGAAAAAACCGAAAAAATATTTAAGGACTATGAAGATGAAATCACCGGCATTCTTATTAATAAGATTAAATCTTCGCAAGTATCAATTCTTCCGGATCTGCACATAAATTCGATATTGGAAAATAAAAATACCGGACTTGCTTTTTTAATCAATGCGACAAATACCAGAGATGGAATCAATGAGCAGATTGAAATTGAAACTGACCTTATTTTGCTTGCCGCAGGGGTTGAAGCCAACACTGATTTTATCGGGAATTCATCCATAGAACTTGGTGAGAAAAAAGCAATTAAAGTGAACTCAAAACAACAGACATCTTATGCAAATATTTATGCTGCCGGAGACTGCTGCCTGGTAAAAAACTTTTTAACAAATAAATATGATTTTATCCCTACGGCAAACAACGCAATAAAAACGGGAAGAATTGCAGGCAGCAATGCTGCCGGTGGAGATGAAAACTTTGCGGGATCATTGGGCACAAAGGCAGATAAAATTTTTGGGCTTGAAATTGCCAGAACCGGAATCGGGCTGGAAAATGCATTGGATTTCAGGTTTAATGCTTTCAAGATTACGGACAGCTACCAGTCACATATAAAAGCAATACCAGGATCTGAGGCCATAACAATTACAGTTATTGCAGATAAAAATTCAAAAAGATTACTTGGAGCTCAAATGATCGGGAAGGAGTGTGTCGGGAAAAGAATAGATATACTTGCTGCTGCAATTTCAAAAGAAATGACTGTAAATGAAATTTATATGCTGGATCTGACTTATGCTCCTGAGATTTCAACAGTGCTTGATCCAGTAAATAAAATTTGTGCTAAAGCGCTTCATTGGAAATTCAAAAAATGAAATTTTAGAAAAATCTATAGAAATCTATAATAGATAATATTGATTTTATATATTTCAAAACCGGGTATTCTGATAATTAAAAAAGTCCATCCTGGTTTTTTGTATCTTCTTCCAAGTTATTTGAATAAAATTGCTGGGGTTTCAGCTCTTTAAGCATTATAGATCTTTCGAAATTTCTTGCATATTCAGACCAGTCTGATTTTCCCCCGCTTTCTTCAAATATAATATTAAACCCTCCCACATCTGCGTCCATATGATCGACATGATATACTATAAAAGCTTCAAGAATTTTTGGCCTTTTGGGCGAGCCGAATTCCTTTTGCCCGTGATGGCT
>JAMCVO010000003.1 GCA_023475715.1 Actinomycetota bacterium | reverse complement strand
GTTAGCATCTAAAATTTCGTGATAAAAAATAAATTGATAAGCCAGGATGGGTATTGAGAAAACCATTTGAAGGCTTAAGCGGGCATGGTTCCTCCTCCGGGAGGAGAGCTAAGCCTGAAACTGAGCTGGCTTTTACTCGCAGGGGAAAAGCCTGCGTGTTTTTGAAATACCCATCCTGGCCCTTAAAATTTTCCTTTATTGCTATCACGAAATTTTAGATGCTTCCCTTTAAAAAGCATTATAAATTATCTGCTTTAACCAAATTTATTTTTAAATAAAGGTCTTATCAAAAACTATCTTCCATTTACCACTCTCGCTAATCAGGTAAACGTATTTTTTGTACTGGCTCGACTTGCCTCCCATATATTTAACATCAAATTCAACAACAACTTTACTCATTTCATTCTCGTATCCTAAATAGACTGTTCTTTTTATTTCAATGCTGTCAATATCACTAAGAATACTTGAAAATTCACTTATAAATTTTTCTTTGCTTATGCTGTTCTTATCTTTATCGAGCATAAGATTGTTATATATATATTCAGCGTCATGATTTCTCATTGAATAAATGAAATCCAGAACTGCTTTTTCAGGCTCGGTCTTAAAAAAATAGACAGCATCAAATCTTCTATCATAATTCCTGCAGCCGGAGAGATTCAAACTAAATACTGACATAACAATAACGATAAAAAATATAGCAGATATCTTTTTTAATAAAATTGTATTTTTAGATTTTTGCATTTCTTTTTATAATTTCAAAAATGTCCCTGTTTTCTGCAAGTACTCCGCCAACAGGAAAGTCATCATTATCAGATATCCCCGAAAGTTTATTTAAACCTATTAATTTATTTAATCCTGCCCTTATCCTATTGTTGTTTATAAGTTTTTCTGTTTCCATGCATGCTGTTATAGTGCTCAGGACACTTAACGCAGTGGCTTTATGGTTATATCCGCCTTCCAAAATTATACCCGTTTTAACTCTTTTTTTACCTGAATGATCTTGCATTCCTGCAATACTCATATACATTATAATAGACATAATCTTATAATAAGAATCTTCCGTTAGATTTATTGAAGCCAAAGGATCATCTCTGTGGGCATAACTTATAAACAACAATAGGATAAGGGCAGGATCATAATTTATAATAAGTGGAGAAATGATCTCTTTAAAAGCTATTAAATAATCATTTTCGCCCGAACACGGTACTACGGGTATATTCATATTAAAACCTGTTCCCTGTGATTCTCCTTTTTCATCATGCCATCCTGATCCTGGATATAATGGGTATTGATGGATAGAAATATAAAAAACTTCTGAAGACCTGTAAAAAATACTCTGAGTGCCATTTCCATGATGTACATCAAAATCTATAATGGCAATTTTTTTCATATTATATTTTTCCATAGCATATTTTGCAGCAAGAGATATATTGTTAAAGATACAAAAACCGCTGCCATGATTTGAAAAAGCATGGTGACCCGGAGGTCTTACAAGTGCAAAAAAAACATGATCTCTTTCTGAAAATAATAAGTCGATACCTTTCAAGCATCCACCTGAAGCAAGTTTTGCAGATCTGAAAGTATTCTCGGATACAATCGTATCAGGATCAATTTTATGAAACCCGGCTTGAGAAGAAAGTTTCTCAATATTTTTTATATACTCAGGATTATGCACAAGTTCAAGTATTTCATTATCGGCCTCAAACGGAGATTCGAATTTCAAATTCTTCCCATGCTTGAAACTTCCAAGTACTTCAATAATACTGGCAAGTCTTCCCAAATTCTCCGGATGCCCTTGTCCGGTATCATGCTTTAAATAAAAATCATCATATATAATGTACATAAGATTATAAGCATGTATTTAATAGCAATTCAATTATTCGTTTAAGAACTGAAGTACGGCATCTGCAATGCTTCTGCTGATTCTCATTTGATAGGAGGTATCTTTCAAATTATTTCTATCTTTCTGGTTTGAAATAAATGCAGGTTCCACGACTACAGCAGTCATTTTTGTTTCTTTTAGTATTGCGAAATTTGCTCCATGTACTCTGCAGTCCAGGGAGCCTAGATCGTGAACAATCTTACTCTGCATTAAATTCGCAATCTTTTTTCCGGAAATTGAGTAAGACTTGAATCCCTGAAAATAAAAGCAACTGCTGCCGTTTGAATCAGGGTCAGAGGAGCTGGCAGGATTTACGCTGATAAGTATATCTGCATTACTTTTATTTGCAAAATCTATTCTGTCGTTTAAAAAAAGGCTTGTATTCATGACATCGTTTACCGTAAGCAGGGTATCGATACCTTTTTCTAACAACATCCCTCTGCAAAAATTTACAATACTTTTGCAGATGTAAATTTTGTCCTTATAAAATTTAAATCCTTCAGACTTGTAATCGATATTTTCACCGTAATCAAGGATTATTCTGATTTTTTCAGTACTTGAATTTTCTTTATAGCTTTTTACGAATGGGTAATTGGATGACTTGCGTGATTCTATTATCCTTTTTAGATTTCTCAAGTGCTGAAGAGTTGTTTCACCCACAATACCATCGGTAGGCAAATTCATATTTTTCTGAAATTCTATAAGAGCCTTATGGGTATTTTCATAAAATATCCCATTTTCATTGGAAGTATAAAAACCCAGAATTTTTAACCAGGATTGTATTGTTTTTACATCATCCCCCCTGAACGGTGGTATCTTTAGATAAAGCAGCCTGTCACCGATCTTATATCCGGCATCCACCAGTTCCTGCCATGTCTCTTCGTCTACAATTCCTGTTGCAAGCAAACCCCTGTCCTGCTGAAATTTTTTAATAGCAGTTATGGTTTCAATTCCAAAAATTCCATCGATTTCATATTTTGCCAGATCGTACCCAAGGAGCTTCAATCTTCTCTGAATATCTACAACTTTTGAACCTTTAAATCCTTTTTTTATTTCTTCCAAAATTCTTTTCAAACCAGGCTGTTAATATATTTATCAGCATAACTAGCTGCGATTGCACCATCAGATGCTGCTGTTATAACCTGACGGAGCGGGGTATTCCTTACATCACCTGCTGCAAAAATTCCCTCATAAGTTGTTTCCATGTTAAAATTGGTGACAACAAATCCTTCTTTATCAAGCTTTACCAAATCTTTGATCAGCTCGCTATTAGAATTTATACCAATATATTCAAAAACTCCATCGATTTTTTTTGTATATTTTGTTTTATTCTTCAAATTCTTTATCAAAACTTCTTCAAGCCTTTCTTTGCCAATAAACTTTTCAATTACCGAGCTGTATAAGAATTCTATCTTTTTATCTTCAAAAGCCCTATTTTGCAGAAGCTTTACGGCACGCAGCTCATCTCTTCTGTGAACTATGTAAACCTTTTTAGCAAACTTTGTTAAAAATAGTGCTTCCTGGACTGCGGCATTGCCTCCACCCATAACCATAACTTCACGATCTCTGTAAAGAGCTCCATCGCACGTTGCGCAAAAAGATATACCTTTACCAATATACTCGCTTTCACCTTCAACATATAATCTTTTAGGGTTTGCGCCGGTGGCTATTATTAATGCCCGCGAAATTATTGATTCGCTGTCAGTATAGCATATAAATTTATAAGGTTTTATGCAGCTTTTATTGTTTTGGCTGCATTCATCAGGATTTTCATAAATAGAAATTTTATTAATAGAGCTGTATTCTTCAATGGTGATGTTAAACTTTTTACAGTGTGCTATTATATTCTGCATCAGGTCAAATCCGGATATATTTTCCTTAAACCCCGGATAATTTTCAATGAATTCAGTATTTATTATTTGCCCGCCTGCCATGAACTTATCAACAATTTTAAAATCAAGAGCGGACCTTGCGGCATAAATTGCAGCACTCAGCCCTGCAGGACCTGCACCTATTATAAGTAGATCTGTTTTAATTTCTTGCATTTTTATTTATATCTTCTTGCAGCGTCTTTAAGTCTGTTTTCAAGCTCTTCTTCGGATTTTATTCCGGCTAAATCAACATCCAGATCCATTAACAGCTTGATCAAAGCCCGAACTATTTCTGTATTTGCAACCTTATGACCGCCTGATTTTTTACATTCTATTCCCAGGTTTTCCAAAAACGAAACCATATTCGAAGGCATCGTTATAGGTACTCTAAAATAATCCTGTTTCTTTTCCATTATCTTAAACCCTCTTTTATTAATTTTAATAAATGTTATTGTACTTTTATGTATATGAGTATATCCATTAACATTCATATTGTCAAATCGATTAAACTTTCTGGAACAATATCGGGTGATGTTGATGAAATATTACCATTTAAATTGAGGCAAGCATAGACAGTATATGGACAATAAATAAACTAAGAAGTAAAATCTCTAAAGACTTATAAGAGCTGGCATGTAAAAAATGATTACAATTTATAAGATTATTTTGATATAATTTTTTATTAAAATTTGCAAGACAGCTTTTTGACTTCTTCAGGTTTTATCTTTTGAAAGGAATGATATGAGAATAGCGGATTTACCAAAATATGAATTGCTGCCCGATGAGGCCCGGAAAGTCGAAGAAATTATAGACCAGCATAAAGATAAAAAAGGTGCCTTGATTCCGATAATGCAGAAAATCCAGAAAGTAATTGGGTTTTTACCCATCGAGGTTCAAAAAAAGATTGCGAAGACGTTAAAAATACCGGAAAAAGACATTTTTGGTGTGGCAACCTTCTACTCTTATTTCTCAATGATCCCGAGAGGTAAGAATAATATTAAAGTCTGTATGGGTACGGCTTGTTTTGTTAAGGGAGGCAAAAAGATTGTAGACGGGATCGAAAAAGAGCTGGGTATCCAGCCCGGCCAGACGACTCCTGACAGGAAATACTCATTTCAGGTAAACAGGTGTCTGGGGGCATGCGGACTTGCACCAATAATTGTGATAAATGATAAAGTGCATCAAAAGATAAAACCTGAAGAAGTCATGGATATCGTATATTCTTATGACAAATAAAGATATTGCAGATAAGCATATTCGGGAAATAAGATTTTTACACCAGATATTATTTTAACAGTGAACATAAATATTGAAGTAATAAATCGTTGAGAAGAAAGGATTTCAAATTGCCCTGGGGGCCTTTTAAAATAAAAGATACAAAAGATCTTGATGATATAAAAACCAGTGTTAATGCAGAAAATATCCTGGATGCCAAGGGGGTAAGATATAAAATAACTATACATCTTGGCACATGTGGTATTGCTTCAGGTGCAGATGTTATCCAGGACCTGGTAAAAGGACAGCTCAGTGCAAGAGACAACAAACAGATAATATCCGCAACTTCGGGTTGTGTTGGTTTTTGCGCTTTAGAACCGATGCTGACTGTTGAATCTTATAATCTTGAACCGGTCACTTATTACAGCCTTGATGATGAAAAAATAAATAAGATTTTTAAAATACACATTGATGGTGGAAAAATAGCTGAAGAACTTGAACCTATAACCGGAACATCCAAACTCAATGATTTTTATAGGTTTCAGGAATCCCGGGTTCTTCGTAACAGGGGCAAAATCAACCCTTTTAAAATTGAAGATTATATTGCAAAGGATGGTTATTATGCCTTGGCCAAAGCTCTTAATATGCCGGACACAGAAAAAATAATAAACATAGTATCCCAGTCAGGTTTAAGAGGCAGGGGTGGAGCAGGTTTCCCTACCGGGAAGAAATGGGAACTCTGTAGAAAAGCTTTATCAAGGTCAGGTGTAAAATATGTGGTCTGCAATGGAGACGAAGGAGACCCAGGTGCATTTATGGATAGAAACCTTCTTGAGTCCGATCCCCATTCTATTCTTGAAGGGATGCTTATTGCCGGAATCGCCATAGGTTCCAATAAGGGTTACCTATATGTAAGAGCAGAATATCCACTTGCGGTGCAGACTCTGGAACATGCTATTGGACAAGCGAAAGATTGTGGACTCATCGGCAAAAATATTTTCGGGTCAGGTTTTGATTTCGACATTGAGGTCTACCAGGGTGCGGGAGCTTTTGTCTGCGGTGAAGAGACCGCATTGATAAGATCGCTTGAAGGTAAAATGGGTATGCCTAAACCTAAACCACCTTTTCCGGCAAATGAGGGTTTATATGGGATGCCTACCCTGATAAACAATGTTGAAACTTTTTCCAATATACCACAGATTATTTTAAAAGGAGCCGGTTGGTTCAACAGCATCGGTACGCCGTCAAGCAAAGGTACAAAGATATTTGCGCTTGTGGGAGCCGTTAAGAATGTCGGTCTTGTAGAGGTCCCTATGGGTATGACTTTAAGGGATATTGTATATAAGATCGGTGGTGGCATTGTTGAAGAAAAAAAGTTTAAAGCTGTTCAGCTTGGCGGGCCTTCAGGCGGATGTATCCCTGAAAGATTTCTGGACATACAAATAGATTATGAAAAGGTTAAGGAAGCCGGTTCAATAATGGGTTCAGGCGGTATGATAGTATTGGATCAGGATACCTGTATGGCAAACCTTGCAAGATATTTTATGGACTTCATCCAGGATGAATCTTGCGGGCAGTGTGTTCCCTGCAGGATCGGAACCAGGAGAATGCTTGAAATACTTGAAAGAATAACCCGTGGAAAAGGAATAGAAGGCGATATTGAGAAGCTCGAGAGGCTAGGTGCAGCTATAAGAGAATCTTCTCTCTGCGGGCTTGGAAAAACTGCTCCCAATCCTGTAACCAGCACCCTGAAATATTTTCGCAGTGAATTTGAGGAACATATTATTACGCAGAAATCCTGTGAAAGATTGCATGTTAAGGAAAAGGTCAAGAAAGTATAAATGAAAGCATAAATATATGAACACCACACATTCAGATAAGATTAAGATATATGTAAATAATAAAGCAATCTATACATTGCCTGATAAAAGCATACTTGAAGCATGCCTGGAAAATGATATCTATATCCCTCATCTCTGTTATGATTCCAGATTGAAGCCCCAGGGCGCATGCAGAATCTGTATGGTGGAAGTAGCGGGTTTTGCTGAAGCAGTAGCTTCCTGTATAACAAAAGTGCAGGAAGGAATGAAAATAATAACAGACAATGCCCACATCAATGAACTTATAAGACTGAATCTTGAGTTGATTATCTCAGATCATCCAATGGATTGCATGACATGTGAGTCCTGCGGGGATTGTGTACTCCAGGATCTTGCATATATGTATGAAGTAAAAGAAATAACTTACAGCGGCAGAGTCCATGAAAAAAAAGTTTTACAGGATAATCCTTTTGTATATAGAGATAATGAAAAGTGTATATTGTGCGGAAGATGTATCCGTATGTGCGACAATGTTGTCGGTGCAAATGCCATTGGATATGCAGGAAGAGGGTTTGAATGTGAAGTAATTCCGGCATTTGAGCAGTCTTTATTGCTTACTGATTGTGTTTTCTGTGGAAACTGTATTTCAACCTGCCCTGTCGGCGCACTTTTATCAAAGCCATACATGCATAAAGCAAGGATTTGGGGGACGACCAAAACCGAAACTGTCTGCCCTTATTGCGGAGTCGGATGTACTTTGTGGCTGCATATTAAGAATAACAGGATAGTTAATGTATCATCGCCTATAGGAAAAAATGTAAACCAGGGGAATCTTTGCGTGAAAGGTAGATTCGGGTTGGATTTTGTGAGTAGCAGCAAAAGGCTTACGAATCCTATGGCTAAAACTAAAACAGGTAATTTTAAAAAGATCAGTTGGAATTCTGCAGTAAAGACAGTTGCAGACAAACTTTTATCTATTAAGAAAAAATACGGACCGGATTCAATAGCTGTTCTGAGCTCTGCAAAATGTACAAATGAAGAAAACTTCCTGATGTCAAAATTTGCCCGTGCAGTCATTGAGACAAACAATATTGACCATTGTGCGCGGCTTTGTCATGCTTCGACGGTTACCGGATTGATTCCAACATTTGGAAGCGGTGCTATGACAAATTCAGTTGACGATATAAAATATGCTGATGCTGCTATAATAATTGGTTCAAACACCACTGAAGCACACCCTGTAATAGGATATGAGCTGATAAGATGTGCACAGGAAAACGGCTTAAAATTGATCATCATAGACCCCAGGGAAATTCCTATTACCAAATATAGCACCATCCACCTCAAACAGAAGCCAGGTACTGATATTGCCGTGCTTCTTGGTTTTATGAATATCATTTTCAACGAAGGTCTTCATGATAAGGATTTCATCCAGTCCAGAACTGAAGGTTTTGAGGATCTTAAAAATACATTTGCCGATTATACTCCGGAAAAAGTTGCCGAAATATCCGGTGTAGACAAAGAAGACCTTATAAGGGCAGCGAAGCTTTATGGGCAGGCAGATAATGCACTTATATTTTATGCAATGGGTATAACCCAGCATACTTGCGGAACTGATAATGTAATGGCTGTTGCAGATCTGGCAATGCTTACCGGAAATATTGGCCGGAAGGGCGCCGGTGTCAATCCTTTAAGGGGCCAGAATAATGTCCAGGGCTCATGTGACATGGGTGCGCTCCCTGATATGCTGAGCGGTTACCGGGATATTGAAAATGACAGCATGAGATCGAAGTTTGAAGAAAAATGGGGCAAGACTTTACCGGCAAGAAGGGGCCTTACCCTTACCGAAATATTGCAGGAGGCAAATTCAGGAAAAATAAAAGCCTTATATATAATGGGTGAAAACCTGATGTTAAGTGATCCTGATTTACTTCATGTTGCTCAGGCATTAAAAAAACTTGAATTTCTTGTTGTACAGGATATATTTTTAACCGAAACTGCAGAATTTGCAGATATAATTTTACCTGGAGCATGTTTTGCAGAAAAAGAAGGCACATTTACCAATACGGAAAGACGTGTGCAAAGGGTGCGCAAAGCTGTTGAACCTCCGGGGCTGGCACTTGAAGACTGGAAGATCATATGCATGCTTTCCAATGCTATGGGGTACGGTATGTCCTACAACAGCCCTTCTGAAATAATGGACGAAATCGCAAATCTTACTCCTATATATGGAGGAATAAACTATAAAAGGCTGGAAAAAGAAGCCCTGCAGTGGCCATGCAGAGATATTGATGATCCTGGAATAAGCATTTTACATACCAGGAATTTCACCCGGGGAAAGGGCAGATTTATTCCTGTGCAGTATCAGCCTCCGGCAGAGATCCCTGATGACACCTATCCCTTAATTCTTACAACCGGCAGGATACTTTATCAATATCATACCAGGACGATGACAGGCAAGAGCAAAGGCTTAAATAAAATTGCTCCCTTGAACTTTGTTCAAATTAATGACAAGGATGCGCAATTATTTAAAATCAAAGACGGCGATAAAGTAAAAATTGACTCAAGAAGAGGCAGTATTACAGCAAAAGCCTCGGTATCTTCAAAAATAAAAAAAGGTGTCATATTTGTGCCATTTCATTATGCTGATTCCCCTGCAAACATGCTTACAAATCCAAAATTAGATGCAAGGGCAAAGATTCCGGAATTCAAGGCATGCGCAGCAAAAATTATAAAAGTCTAAAATCTATATTTTTAATTTGAAATTAGGTAAAAAAGTTGAAATAGAAAAAATCAAATCCGCTTCCGGAAAAGAAGTCTTAAAAGACTTGATACCCACTGAAATATTATTAACAGTATTTTTAAATAATATTCCTCTCTCGACCTTATCATGCTCGCCGGAAAATATCTATGAGCTTGCAATTGGTTTTCTTGTAAACAATGGATATATAAAAAAATATAGCGAAATCAATTTAATAAGAAAATGCAGGGATCAGCTTAGTATAAAAAATATGATTCCCGCAATGTCGATAAAAATCGAAACTTCATGTCAGGGTGAAGCACCTGAAATAAAAAATCCTGAATTTGTAAAATTTGTTTCTTCAGTGTGCGGCAATACAGAAGGTTTGCTTCTTAATAATAAGCTGCCAAAAATAAAAAACAGCACCAGAATTACTGCTGAAGTCATATTAAAATTAAATCAGGAAACAATAAAGCTGCAAAGGCATAAAAAAGAATTTGGCGGTCTTCACTGTGCTGCCTTATTTGATATAAAGGGGAATTGCCTTGTGATCATGGAGGACCTTGGAAGGCATAACTGCATTGATAAAATAGCAGGGTACATGCAAATATTCGGGTTGCAATCTTCTGATAAGGTTATTTTTACAACCGGCAGGCTGACAGTTGATGCAATTTACAAAATTTATAAGATGTCAATTCCAGTGATTGTAACTAATTCTTCCATTACCCATAGCGCAGTATCGCTTGCAAAAAAAATTAACCTGACCTCAATTGGATATGCACGGGGGGAAAGATTCAATATCTATTCCCATCCTTTAAGAATTATCAAACCCGAAAACTAAAATAAGTTAAGATGAATTTAACAGGCATAGTTCTCGCTGGTGGTAAAAGCAGCAGACTGGGTTTCAATAAAATAGAGATAAAAATTGGGCCAGTCCCGCTCTTTATAAACCAGATTTTTAAACTGGCATTATTCTGTGATGAAATCCTCATTATCTCCTCTGAAGGAAATCTTGGCATCTTATCAAAAGAATTTAAGCTTTTAGAAAAATACCATGCATATTTTAATAATTTTATAGAGAAAATAAAACTCCCGGCCGTTTCCCTTTTAATTGATGACATTAAAATTAAATCAGGGCTGACATTAACAAAACCTTGTCCCCTGCTTGGAATCTATACGGGATTGAAGAATTCCAAGAACTTTTACTCTTTTGTGGTTGGCTCTGACATGCCTTTCATTTCATATAATCTCCTCAGTAATATTATAAAAATTAAAGACAGCCAGAAATGCAGTCAGGACAAATGCAAAGATATTATTTCCATAAACACACTGAAAGGTTTTGAAGCGCTTTGCAGTATTTATTCGAAAAACTGTATTGCAATAATTAAGAAAAATCTTAAGGCAGAAAAATATAAAATTATTGATATTTTTTCAGAGCTTGATACCAAAATAATCACTCAAAAAGAGCTGGAAATGCTAAAGATAGATGATTTAAATTTCTTTAATATAAATACCGTCAAAGATTTAGAAAAATTTAAGAATTTATGGGCAATCGATAATTCAGAAGATAGCTTTGCTTCAAAATGGAAAGAATTCTTCTATAGATAAAATAATATTTAATTTTTTCCCTATTTATCTTTTCCCAAAACTGTCTTTAGCTCCGCAGTCACACTTTTTGGGTTTGCATCTGCTTTCCTTTTCATAACCGCAGCTGCTGCATTTCCAAATTGCCATGAGTTACCTCCCTTAAAAATTTTAAATGAAAGTTTTCACAAAATTAATCTGCAGATTTGATAAAGATGATTTTAAATTTTCATTCTCTTCCGCACTAACTTCATAAGAAATTGTTTTAAGCAGCGCTTCAAAAGAATCAACAGCCAGTTTCGCCTGCATCTTATCCTTGTACCTGTCATTTACTCCTACCGGAATACCCATTTTTTTATAGGCAAGGCTTGAAAGCGACATCATCATTTGAACAATAATATCCTTGGTAGTCAATTTATCTATTTCTTCCTGGAGCTTTTTAATCATTTCCTCTTCTTCTTTTCTTTTTACATCTTCCTCCTGAGGTTTTTCCGCTTTTCCGGTATCGCCCGGTCTTCCTTCCATTTCGCCAAGCCGGTCTTTTAATTCCTTATCCTCACCATTGCCACCCTTTGTTTTTTTATTTTTTCCTTTGTCTGCCAAATTAGATCACTCCTTACTCAGAATCATATTTTATCATTGAAAACACATCATAGTCTGATAATATTTTTCTTGGATTCAAAAATTCAAGTTCAATCAGAAAACATAAACCAACCACTTCTCCGCCCCTGCTTTCAACCAGTTCTGCTTTGGCTTTTGCCGTCCCTCCGGTTGCTATAAGGTCGTCAACTATTAATATTTTATCTCCTTTATTAATTGCATCAACATGCATTTCGATAGTATTGCTCCCATATTCGAGATCGTAGGAAGCCTTGCATGTTTCGTAAGGAAGCTTGCCAGGTTTTCTTACTGGGATGAAACCAGCGCCAATCTTATAAGCCATAACAGAGCCAAAGATAAAACCTCTTGCTTCAGCTCCTAAAATTGCATCAATCTTTTTATCCTCATATTGCCTGGCCATCTCATCAATAGAATATTTGAAAGCTTGGCTATCTCTTAGAAGAGGTGTTATATCTCTGAATACAATTCCTTTCTTGGGAAAATCAGGAATATTTCTGATTTTAGATTTAAGATCCATTGCTTTCCTTTCTATAATTCTTTTCAATTGTTATTTGTTTTGATTTATTCCTTCCGCCAAAGAATATATCAAATAATTTATATCCAGATCCTTATAGCCAAGCTGCTGTAAAATCTCAACAGGATCATACTTCTGCCCATAACTCCACAGCTCTTTTAAAAAATCTCCGGCCTTTTTTTGCCTGAACCACCCATAGCCAAACTTCTGGTGCATGTATTCTTTTAGCTGAGCTTCAAATATCCAGGCTCTGATGTAATCCGCGCAGTAAAAGCCGTCATCTACATCTTTCAAATAATCAGCCTTTGAATACTGCATTAAGTTTACAGCAGTTAAAATCTGTTTGTATATTGCATCTTTTCCTGAAATTGGATCACTTCCATGAAGGATGAGCTCATATTTAAGTTTCCCGCCGTATCGCCTGCAAAACCATAACTTCACAATATTCGAAAAATAAACAAACTCCCGTGCATCTTCCGGGCTCATTTTAAGAAAATAGACAAGCCATTCTTTGTTTTGCATAAGATTTTCCATCGCAAATGCATAGCCTTCCGTAACAGCACTGTCTCCAAGAAATTTATATTCAAAATCAAGAGAAGCTCTGGTATTGCTGAAATGCTCTGCATGTCCGCCCTCGTGAAACATGGCTTCAAAATCATCCTGACCGCCTTTAGGCATTACAACAAGATAGATCTCATCAGGAATGTTTACCGTACAGCAGAAAGCTCTGGGCGATTTATTCTTCCTCTCCTCAATATCAAGAATAATATTTTTTTGCCTGTCCAGGTCTATACCCATCGAAGCAAGTGTTTGCTTAAAAAGTTCAACCAGTCTTTCTTTCTTGAAAAAAATATCATATCTGGCAGCTCTATTAAGATAAGCAAAATCGCTTTTTTTAGAGCTCTCAAGCTCGATACCTGTTTCCGATAAAAGGAGTTTTCCAAAATGTTCAACATATATATCCTGGGTAGCATCAAGAAGCTTTTCCATATCTGATTTTAACAGGGACAGGTCCACACCTTTCAGATAAGAGAACATATCCCTGTAGCTTTCAAATCCCAGCTTGCAGGCTTGGGCATGAAGGGTCTCCCAGTATGTGTAAAGTTTCGGATTGAGCTGTTTTTCTACCAGCTTATTCCTTTTTTCATCTATGGAGTCTCTCTTTGCCTTATCGGGCTCATTGGACAATAATACCTCTGAATACCTGTAGGAAACGTCTTTGCCTTCTACTTCCACTTTTGCTTTGGCTTCATCTTCACCCATCTGGTCAATGAGTTCCTTCACCGGCTTCTCTATCAAAGTCTCTCCGCAAAACTTTAGCAAATATGAATATTTTTTTCTGTCTTCACCATTAGCTTTATCTTTGGACTCCTTAATCAGGTTAAAATATTCCAATAAAAAAAGTTCTCCGAACTTATCATAAACTGCACCGATATTCAGCTCTTCTT
>JAMCVO010000339.1:1865-2530 GCA_023475715.1 Actinomycetota bacterium | reverse complement strand
TTTAAGATTTGTGCCGTATCTTCTATTTCCTTTATGTCTGTTCCCTTCGGGGGGCCTATTTCACAGGTGACCGCGAATTTGCCTGTTTCGAGGGATCTTTGCAGAGTTGTTTTTTCTGCCCCTGCAGTCATGGCATTGTTTTCCGTAATATTTTTTTCCATTAATCCTCCAGCTTAAGCAGTAAATAATGTATCTATGGTATCCAATTCATGAATTGGGCATATTATAATATTGTTTTTTTTATAATTAAAGAAAAAAATATAAGTGGTTTGTAAAATTTTTTTTATTATTGCACAATTGAAATAAAAATATCTGATATTTGAACCGAATATTGCAAAGACGGCAATAGCAACCGATAAATCAAAATGTGGAATTGTGAACTTATTTAAACTGGGCAATGCTAAGGGATAATACCGGAAATGGACAGTGTGAAATAATAGCCGCTACAGCGCTAATTATGAATAGGGTGTTAATGTGTTTGACGAAAAGCTTAATTTTAAAAAATATGAACAGCTGGAGTATTTGTCCGATGTTAAATTGAGAGTTTATGGAAAAGACATAAAAGAGCTTTTTGAAAATGCTGCAGCAGGAATGTTTTCCTTAATTACCGATATCAAAAAAATAGAAATAAAAACTGAGAAAAAGATAAAAATCATTGAGAATGG
>JAMCVO010000339.1:0-1855 GCA_023475715.1 Actinomycetota bacterium | reverse complement strand
AATTGCTTGGTTAATAAAGATATCGAAAGTACGATTTACGCCGTCATAAAAGGTGAAGATACGGCACAAATCTTAAAAGGGCTTGTCGATGCAGTAAACGTAACAGATCTTCAAAGCTCTGTTATGAGGCTTGGATCTCTTGCAACATGCCATCTTTTGACCGGTATGGGAATAGAGCCGATATTTCAGATGACATGCAGGGACAGAAACAGACTTGCTCTTCAATCAGACCTGCTCAGTTCTTATGTGCTTGGAATAATAGAGCTTGAAGATTTATTGATAATATGGCTCGAAAAGCTTTTATTTTTAAATGAAGTCGACAATCTGATTTTTTCGGATTTTGATATTAATTGCTTGGTTAATAAAGATATCGAAAGTACGATTTACGCCGTCATAAAAGGTGAAGAAATTGATTTAAAGAAACACGAGATACTGATACAGATAAAAGCACCGACTTATCATAATCTTCATATCAACAAAGATGAGAAAACAGGAATATTTTCCGTTGAAATAGTTTTTGATGTGTGATTCAAGCAAGCATCATCAGCTGAAGGAGGATCGGTTGAAAGGATTTAAAATAAAAAAGATATCGGATTATAAATGGGAATTGGAATTAAACAAAGAGATGGGAATGAGAGTTCCGGGAATAATATTTTCCGATAAGGAACTTCTGGATTATGCTTCGAAGGAAGAAACACTGGTGCAGGTTGCAAATGTTGCCAATCTGCCGGGCATATTAAAAGCTTCTTATGCTATGCCCGATATCCATTACGGATATGGTTTTCCGATCGGAGGAGTTGCAGCTTTCGGTACTGATGAGGGTATTATTTCTCCGGGTGGTGTTGGATTTGACATAGCATGCGGCGTCAGGCTTTTGCGTTCTGATCTTGAATATAAGGATGTCGAGAAAAAACTCGAACTTCTTATGAGCAGTATTTTTTCGAGTGTTCCCAAAGGAATTGGAAAAAGAGGAAGGATAAAGCTTAATAATAAGGAAATTTTCAGTATTTTTGAAAAAGGTGCGGTTTGGGCCATACAGAATGGTTATGGCACCGAAGAAGATATATATCATATTGAGGAAAACGGCCGTATGGAAGGTTCAGGACCCTTAAATGTCAGCAAGGAGGCGGTTGCCAGAGGTTTTGATCAGGTTGGATCGCTTGGTTCTGGTAATCACTTTATTGAAATACAGAGGATCGACGAAATTTTTGATAAAAATGCCACAAAAAGATTAGGATTGCACGAAGATCAGATAACAGTAATGATTCATTCCGGATCAAGAGGCCTGGGTCATCAAATCTGCAGTGATTATCTTAAGGTTATGCAAAGTGCTATAAAAAAATACGGTATAAATCTGCCTGACAAGCAGCTTGCGTGTGCTCCCATTGACTCCCCCGAGAGCAGGAAATATTACTCTGCGATGGTATGTGCTGTTAATTTCGCGTTTGCAAATAGGCAATGCCTTACTCACTGGATAAGGATGGTTTTTGAAAAGCTGTTTGATAAATCCTATAAAAAATTAGGTCTCGATCTTGTTTATGATGTTTCACATAATGTCGCTAAATTTGAGAAGCATTATATTGACGGAAAACAAAAAGAAGTTTGTGTCCACAGAAAAGGTGCAACACGGTCATTTGGACCAAACTGTTTTGGAATTCCTGACGATTATAAGGATTTGGGTCAGCCGGTCATCATCCCGGGAGATATGGGAAGATATTCTTATGTTTTGGTCGGTACCGAGAGAGCAATGCATGAAAGCATGGGTTCCACATGTCATGGTGCAGGAAGGCTCCTTTCGAGAACGAGTGCCAAAAAGAAAGTAAACGGGAAACAAGTGCAGAAAGAGCTTTTTGAT
>JAMCVO010000332.1 GCA_023475715.1 Actinomycetota bacterium | reverse complement strand
TCTGCAGTCGTACTGGGACATGATTATTCCATATATCTTAATTTTAAAGGCGGAAAAGGCATCTCAACTTCTTTTGGTGCAATAATTGGTTTATGCAGCTTTCCTTTTTTCCTCTTTTTTAATTAATCTTTTAATATTATCCCTATGTGCAATAAATGTTAATATGGATAGAAAGGTTGCTGCAATGATTATTGCCAGCGGATATTTTGAAAAATAAAACGATAACGGTGTAGCAACTGCTGCAACCAGTGAAGACAGAGATACAATTCTGAATATTATAAAAATTAATAACCAGACAGCCAGAATTACAATCATCGGCAGTATTCTCATTAATACGGTATTACCGGCAAAAGGAAAGCTGCATAAACCAATTATTGCACCAAAAGAAGTTGAGATGCCTTTTCCGCCTTTAAAATTAAGATATATGGAATAATCATGTCCCAGTACGACTGCAGAAGCCGTTATGGCTACGAGGATCAAATCATCAGGAAATAAGAAATAAACTGCCATGATTGGCAGAAATCCCTTTAAAACATCAATTATAATAGTAATTACTCCGGCAGTAGCGCCTACTGTTCTTGTGACATTGGTTCCGCCAACATTACCGCTTCCCTGTTTTCTGATATCACCCCCTGTTTTTACCCTATACAATATATAACCAACAGGAATAGATCCAAACAAATATGCTGCAATTATGAAAATTATTTTATAAAAGATTATCATATTCATATTAGTGGAATAAATTTGCCTCCATGAAATGAGTTTATATATCAGATAAAATAATAAGAGAAATATTACTATAACTTATAAATTTATTCAATTTATAAAAATATATACCGGCGGAAATACCCTGAAAAGAATAAAACTTAAAATTATTAAATAATAAAGATATTTTTGACTAATTTTTAAAAGTGATATAATTGCAATATTATTTTTTTATTTTAAGTTGGGGGAGCTAATGAAAAAAAGCAAAATTTTTATCCTTTTTTCTTTACTAATTATAGTACTTCTTTTTTCAGTTTCAGCCTTATTCCAGTGCGGTTTTGTAACGCCCACTACTAATGATGCTACTGCTGAGACTGCTGCTGAAAAAACAGACGTAGAGGAAAGTAAGGAGTCTGTGTCAGAAGAAACAACTTCTGAAACAACCAGCAATACAGAAGAAACAACAGATCAAACGGAAGAAACAAGTGCCACGGACCAGTCAACCGGAAATGAAGCGCCCACCATCAAGCTGGAGATATATGAAGGTCCGACTTATTCTGCTGCCGATGACATATGTTTCTACCGGGTAAAAGCTGTGGTGACCGGCAAACCGGCTCCTACCGTAAAGTTCAGCAAGGATGACAGCAACGGTGCCTGGGGTACGAAGAAAACACAGATAAATATACCTCGCGATGGAACTTATACCTTAACTGCTACAGCAAAAAATTCAGAAGGACAGGCAACTGATTCAATAGTATTGAATTGGGACTCTGGAGTAGCAAATAGAAATCCTGTTATTAATGATATTACCCTGTCGAGTGCAAGCATAAAAACAAGCCAGCAATATGACGTGACCGGAAATGCCTCAGATCCTGACGGCGACACCCTGACATATAAATGGACTGTTAGCGGTGGTGCAATAAATAATGATGCAGCCAACCCCATGAAATGGACAACTCCAGCTGCCGCAGGTTCTTATACAATTACACTAAAAGTAACAGATGGCAAGGGCGGGGAAGATACTCAATCTAAGGACGTTAGTGTTGAGGCAGCTATTGTAAGCTTGAATGTGCCAAAGGTTGGCTCTGAAGGTGGATATATAGAACAAGGCGGATACATAAATAATGGCGGCGGCCCTTTTGCGGGTGACTCAAAAAGTGGTGGAGCAGCAATAGGAGATAGACCGGTAAGAGGTTATATAAGCTTTAATATAACCGGACTGGCAGGAGCAACAGTGGATGAAGCCACAGTTACGTTTTCATTAAAACAATTATGGGGAAATGTTGCTGCTTTCGGAAGTCTCTGGGTTGGTGTAGTAGATTGGGGAGCAGAACCACTGGTTCTATCCGACTTTGATCTTCTGGGAGTAGGCATTCAACAATTCAGCGCAGCTGGAAGCCCTAGTTTTACTGTCAATGCAGCTGCATTAAAGACCTGAATTGTTGAATGCCTAAATTCAGGTAAAAGCAGATTTCAACTTAGAATTCACTGGTCGGCTCTAAGCTCAGATTTCGACAACACCTGGGACGGCTGGGATTATGACCAGTCAGGAATCAACTTGAATGTGACCTACCACTAAATTTTAAAATATACAATAGTGGGTTTTGTTTACAAAATTGCGCATACCAGCGCGCACACCTAAAAAGGCTGGTTGGGATTAAAATCCCAACCAGCCTTTAATTTTAGCTATAAAATCAGCTATAAAAGCTATTTTACATCATTGGGCCCATACCGCCGCCGTACCCTCCGCCACCTGGCATTGGAGGCATTGCTTTTTCCTTTTCCGGTTTATCAGCAACAATAACTTCGGTTGTAAGAAGCAGAGCTGC
>JAMCVO010000014.1 GCA_023475715.1 Actinomycetota bacterium | reverse complement strand
ATCATGTCACCGCTTTTTCCCAATTTTTTTCTTAAATTTTTGATATGCGTATTCACTATATTTGTGAAAATATCTACATTCCTGTCCCAGGCATGCTCCAGTATCTGATTTCTGCTTAAAAGCTGGTTCTTATTTCTTAGCAGGTACTCTAAGACCATATATTCCTTTTTGGTTAAATCTATTTCTTCTGAACCTACCATTACTTTTTCCCGATCAACAAATAGCCTGATATTCCCAGCTTCCAGAATATTTTCTTTTCTTTCCGAATTTCTTCTAAGCAGAGCTCTTATTCTTGCAAGCAAAACTGAAAATTCGAATGGTTTAGTCAGGTAGTCATCAGCACCATAGTTTAAACCATTTACAATATCTTCCGGCTGTTTTTTTGCTGTAAGCATTAGAATGTAAACATTATTTTTATCCTGTCTTATCCTTCTGCAAATATCTTCTCCTGATATATCCGGAAGCATCAAATCAAGGATTATTAAATCATATTCATACTGCTGAGCCAAATCATAGCCATCTTTTCCGTTATAGGCAACATCAACACTGAACCTATGATATTCCAGTCCCTTTTTTAATATATCAGCTATGAGTTTTTCATCTTCAATTACTAAAATTTTCACTTCATTACCTTAATAAATTAATTTTAAGAAACTACATTAAACATTTTTCTGTGATCGTATTTCAAATATATTATATTAAAACTGATAAAATTTTATAACAACAATACATTCATGACTTATATATTATTCAAATCTCAATGATTCAATAGGATTTAATCTTGCAGCCCTCATTGCCGGCACTATTCCGAATACTAAACCGATAACAGTTGAAAAAGAAAGCGAGAGAATAATCGGAGTTGCAGTGATAGCAGTTGTAAAGCTTGCAAATTTATTTAAAATAAATGAGACCACCACAGCAAAAAGTATTCCCAATATACCTCCTGTAATACTTAAGACTATGCTTTCAGTTAAAAATTGTGTAAGTATGTCCCTGTTTTTTGCTCCGATTGCTTTTCTGATTCCTATTTCCCTTGTTCTTTCGGTTACGGAAACAAGCATTATATTCATTATGCCTATACCTCCGACAAGAAGTGATATTGCAGCTATGCCAGCAAGCATCATTGAAAGAGTATTTGTAATACTGCTCATTGTTTCAAGCATCGCCGACTGATTTCTTATAGTGAAATCATTAAGTTTGCCAGGCAGTATATTATGCTGCTTTTTGAGTATTGCAGTAATTTTACTGGTTACAGTATCAATCATATCTTCACTGTTAACCGAAACCGTAATTCTCTCTACAACATTTCTGCCACCAAACAATTTGCTTTGAGCAGTCGTTACCGGAATTATGACTATACTGTCCTGATTTATACCCATAGAGTTGGTGCCTACAGATTTTAATGTTCCTACAACAACAAAACTCCGGTTATTGATTTTGATTGTCTCCCCGATAGGATTAATTCTTCCGAAATAATCTTTTACAATCTGGTTGCCTATAACTGCAGTATTTGAAGCTCCTGATACATCGCCTGAATTAAAGAATCTTCCTTTGGCTAACTTATAATTCTGTACATCAAAATATTCATTTGTTGCACCGGTTATTGAAACTGTGTCACTTACTCCAAGATAGCTTACAGTAGATGAATTGGAAACAATGGCGGTAACTTTGGCAATTGACTTAAGACCTTCTTTTAAGGCTTTATAATCTGCCAATTTTAAATCTCCTCTTACAGTTTGTTCCTGTGAATCTCCATTATTTCCACCTACCATAACCCTCATTTCGCTGCCTCCTCCTTGTCCGAAATTTCTGTCCCTGCCGCCTTCCACAGTCAGGAGATTTGTTCCCAGGCTTTGTACATTTGAGATTATTGACTGCTGTGCACCAGCCCCCACAGCCATTATAGTTACAACAGCGCCGACACCAATAATAATTCCCAGCATTGTTAGAAAAGCCCTTGTCTTATTTAGTGATAATGCCTGGAAGGCTACCTTTATGTTCTGCAATAATCTTTTCATTTTATTTTTCTCCCGTCATTAATTTAAACAATCTTCGAGTCTTGGCATTTCAGCTAACTTTGTAAGCGCATCTATCTGGTGTTCGACTTTTTCTTCCTTAAATATCAGGCCATCTCTTACATAAATAATTCTGCTTGAATGAAGCGCAACATCAAGTTCGTGTGTTACGACAATAATGGTTTTGCCTTCCCTGTTTAATTTCTGAAATATTGCCATTATCTCTTCTCCTGTAACGGAATCAAGGTTTCCGGTCGGTTCATCTGCAAGAATTATCGAAGGATCATTTACCAGCGCGCGTGCTATCGCAACTCTCTGCCTCTGTCCGCCCGATAACTCGCTTGGTTTGTGTTTTTCACGTCCGATAAGACTTACTGCTTTTAACGCATCCATTATTTTTTCTTTTTTATTTTTTCTATTGTTTTTTGACGCATAAATTAATGGCAGCTCCACATTCTCGATTATGTTGCTTTTTGATAAAAGATTAAATGTCTGAAAAACAATAGAAAAAATAAAAAAG
>JAMCVO010000583.1 GCA_023475715.1 Actinomycetota bacterium | reverse complement strand
TTAGTATGTACCTTGATGATTTTATTGAGTTTCCTGGTTATCCTAATTTACCAGAAACAAAATTCCATTTAAGAACATTGGAAACATTTATTCAAAATATGCAAAATTTAAAATTCGATCTGGTAATTCAAATGCATGGAGACGGTTCTATTTCTAACTCTTTAGTAAAAAAATTCCATGCTAAGATAACTGCTGGATATGCTCCTAAGGATGGTAAGACAAAAACATTTCTACCTTACCCTTATGATTTACCAGAAATCCAAAGGCATCTTAAATTACTTAAATTTTTAGGGATTCCCCCGCAAGGAGATTACCTGGAATTCCCCATGTTTGATGGCGAAGAAAAGAAATTTAATGCAAATAAATTTTATTGGAATTTAAACACAAATTATGTAGTTGTTCATCCTGGAGCCAGTGTAGAAGCAAGAAGATGGAACTTGGAAAAATTTGCCAAAGTTAGTGATTTTCTCATAGAATCTGGGCATCAAGTTGTTTTAACAGGTACTGAAAGTGAAAAGGATTTAACTGAACAAACAGTTTCTTTGATGAAAAATACAGCCCGTAATTTGGCAGGCCAAACAGATTTAGGACAGCTGGCGCTTCTTATAAAAAATGCCAGAATGGTGATTTCCAACGATACTTCTGTTTCCCATTTGGCTGCAGCTTGTAAAACCCCCAGTGTAATTATTTCCCACATTAAGGAAATGGAAAGATGGAAGCCTTTAGATGGAAATTTGCATAGGATTATAAAGAGTGGAAAAGATGATTTTAAGATGGTTTTAGAACAATTAACACAACTATCATCTATATAAATGTCATTGCGAGGGATGGCTCGCAATGACTGAAGAAAGGTATTATGAGAAAGCAGAATCCAAGGCTGAAGATTCTCACCTGGCATGTACATGGTAATTATTTATATTATCTCACTCAAATTAAATCCTGTGATTTTTATATTCCCTATCCTCCTTTAGGTAATGGTTTTGACTGGGGAGAAAACGTTTACCAAATTCCTCAAGATGAAATAAAAAATATAGATTTAGATTTAATCCTTTTCCAATCTAATTATCCTTTAAGCAAGCAATCCTTCGAAGGCCAATACCAAATATTAACTCCTAACCAGCAAGTTTTACCCAAAATTTATTTAGAGCATGATCCTCCCCGGGAGCATCCTACAAATACCCAGCACCTTTTTAAAGACTCAAACATCATACTAGTCCATGTTACCCATTTTAATAACTTGATGTGGGATAGTGGTAATACTAAAACCTGGATTATTGAGCATGGGGTGATAATTCCTCAAAGAATTACTTTTAAAGGGGATATCAAAAAAGGAGTGGTGGTGATCAATAACTTACAAAGCAGGGGCAGAAGGTTAGGCTTAGATATATTTGAAACAGTGAGGAGCAAAATACCTTTAGACCTTTTTGGCATTAACTCAGAAAGGTTGGATGGTTTCGGTGAGCTTCCTCATAATAAATTAGCAGAAGTTTTATCCCATTACCGTTTTTTCTTTTATCCTGTGAGGTACACCAGCTTAGGCTTATCACTGTGTGAGGCCATGACTTTGGGCATGCCAATTGTGGCCTTGGCTGCTACAGAAACTGTCACAGTAGTTAAAAATGGAGTAAATGGGTTTATTGATACAGATCCAATAAAGCTTATATCTTACATGAAGAAATTGCTCGGTGATGCAGACTATGCTAAAACACTGGGGAAAAATGCCAAAAGTTATGCCAAAAAAAGATTTAGCATTAAACGCTTTACTGATGCTTGGGAAAAATTATTCAGCCTCTACACTAAGAAGTCTTTACCATCTTCTAACAAACCTTTAAGAGAAAACTTATCTAAGACAGCTACCATAAGTCTATGAGAAGAAGGATTGCTTTCATCAGCCACGAATCCCCTTTAGCTGCATTAGGAGGAGTAGATGCAGGAGGCCAGGTAGTTTATGTTGGCCAGTTAGCTAAGAAACTTGTTTCCCTAGGATATGAAGTAGATGTCTTTACCCGCTCTGATGATGCCCGTTTACCACAAGTGGTGGAATGGGATAATGGTGTACGGGTAATTCATATCAAAGCTGGCCCAGTAACCTTTATAAAGAAAGAGCAGCTTTTCCCTTATATGGATGAATTTGCCAGTAATATGGTTAAATTCACTGGAAATGAAAAGGACTCTTATGGTTTAATCCATGCCAATTTTTGGTTGGCGGGCTTAGTTGCTTTAAAGATTAAAAAGCAGCTGGGTATTCCGTTTGTGACCACTTTTCATGCATTGGGGCATGTTAGACGGGTTTTCCAGGGCAGCAAGGATAAATTTCCTGATGAGCGGTTTGCTATTGAGGCTGATATTATTGGGGAAACAGCCAGAGTGATAGCTGAGTGCCCGCAAGATAAAGATGATTTGACCCATTACTATAACGCAGATTCTAGTAAAATTACCATCATTCCCGCAGGTTTTGATCCTATGGAATTTTACTCAATAGACAAACTGTTATCCCGGATGATTTTAAATTTAGATGATAATAAACCAATCATTTT
>JAMCVO010000777.1 GCA_023475715.1 Actinomycetota bacterium | reverse complement strand
AGATTTTTTCTCATCTTTTTATTTTAAATATGGTTTTTAGAAAAATTAAAAATATCAGTATGCAGCAACTAGTATTAAAAGGACTTCTGCTCCAGGATATTATTTTCTTTTATTCTTAATATAGCATATGGATTCATATTTCCAATATCTTTTAATACAACAATGTCATTTGGATTTGCCGTATCTGAGATAAAATCAGAATCATTTTTTATTATTATTATCTCCTTTATTTTTACTATATAAGGCATTTTTCCTGGTTCCAGAATTTCAATATCCTCTCCTGTTTTAAACTGGTTCTTTACAAGAACCACGGGAAGACCGTATTTTTCACTTTTGCCATTGCATAATCCGGCAAATCTGTAATTTTTTATATAACCTACACCCTCATTGTCTTCGAGATCTTTGTAATCATCTAAAAACATAAACCCAGTTGTATAATTTCTGTGAGTGCATTTATTTAACTCATTTAGTAAAAAAGATTTCTTCTCCTCATCAAATTCATCATTCCTTATATAATCAATTGCTTTCCTGTATGACCATACAGTTTGTGCAATATAACTTTCTGTTTTCATCCTGCCTTCGATTTTAAAAGCCGTAACTCCTGCTTTTACGAGTAAATCCAGCTTTGACATAAGACACAGGTCTCTTGAATTATATATAAAAGTGCCTTTTTTATCCTGGACAATATTAAAAAATAAATTAGGTCTTTCTTCTTCAAGAAGATAATATTTCCATCTGCAGCTGTGTGCACACTTTCCTTTATTGGCATCCCTTCCGGTCATATATTTACTGAGCATGCATCTCCCCGAATAAGATATGCATAAAGCCCCATGGACGAAAACTTCTATCTCTATGTCTGCATTTTTTAATATTTCTTTTAAGTCATTAAATTTTATCTCCCTTGCTATATTTACTCTTTTAGCACCGAGCTCCTTATATAAATTTACTCCCATGCTGTTTGTTACATTAACCTGAGTACTTATATGTATATTGGGATTATTAAAAAATACCTTAATCAAATTTATGGCAGCTGGGTCGGATGATATAAAACCATCAAAGTCAATATGTTTGATTTCTTTCAGGTAATCTTTTAATTCATGAATTTCACTTTCAAAAATTACTGAGTTTAATGTAATATATACTTTGACATTTTTTGAATGGCAGTAAGCCACTGCTTCTTCAAGTTCAGAAACAGAAAAATTATCGCCAAGACTTCTCAAATTGAATTTTTTACCGCCGATATACACAGCATCTGCGCCATATTCAACAGCATATTTAAGCGTCTTCATATTTCCAGCCGGAACAAGCAGCTCAGGTATCTTTTTAGTATTCGTAACCATAGATTATTATTAACGGCTTAATTTTAATGAAAAATCTAAAATTCAGTCTTATTAAAAATTGAAATTGACAACCCGTCACCAATATCGATGAATTTTGTATTAAAAATTTCTTTATTTTGTATTAATTTTATAAATTTTTTAACACCTTCAACACTATTTTTATCATGTTCCTTGACGTAACGGGCAAATATCTTTTCACTGTAAAAAATATTATCGGCAATTATTAAAGCATCCTTTTCAAGCTTTTCAGTCAAAATTTCAAGATAGTCAGGGTATTCATATTTGGCTGCATCTATAAAAACAAAATCAAATTTACAATTTAAATCCGGTATTATCTTCAATGCATTGCCTGAATAAAAATCCACATTTATGTCAGGAAAATTTAAGCTGATGAATTCTTTTGCTTTCGAAAGTCTTTTAATGTTTAAATCAATTCCGGTAAACGATGCTTCTTTAAGATTTTTAACTAAAAAGTATGATGAATATCCTTCACCGCATCCTATTTCAAGAATATGCCTGGGTTTTTTTATAAAAACAATAACTTCAAGCAATCTTCCTACATCATAACTGATAACCGGAATTTTCTTTTCTTTTGAAATTTTATTTAAATCTTCAAGATATTCTTTTTCTGAAAGAATATTAAGTAAATCTTTCATTTCATAGTTGTAGTACTGTTAATATTTTCATTATGTTCTTGCAGAGTTTTTGAAAAGGTATGCTTGTGGCTTACCGGATCGGTTACTACATAATACAAATAATCTACGTCGGCAGGATTTAATGCTGCTTTTATGGATTCCAGACCCGGATTACAAATTGGTGTCGGAGGCAGTCCCGTGTATAACCTTGTATTGTAAGGAGTATCGGTTTTTAGATCACTTTCCGTAAGCGGTTCGTCCCATTTATTCAGAAAATAAGTCAGGGTTGCATCAATTCCAAGCGCCATATTTATTTTAAGCCTGTTATGAATTACAGCAGAAATAAGAGGCCTCTCATCCGGTATATATGCTTCCTTTTCAATCATCGAAGCTATTTTTAAAATATCATATGGTGTCAGATTATTATCAGAAGCGTATTTATAATCCAGACTGCTCGTCTCAAGCTGATACTGAGACAAAAGCATCTCAACTATGTTTTTAGCGCTATACTGTGGAAGAATTTCATAAGTTTTTGGAAATAGAAACCCTTCCAGACTCGTAG
>JAMCVO010000724.1 GCA_023475715.1 Actinomycetota bacterium | reverse complement strand
TTTAAAAGTTTTTTTACATTAATGTCAAAAATTTCCAAGTGCCGGTAGTGAAGAAAATAAGATAATTATAAATAAAAACGAAACAATCAGGAAATAAATGAAGTATTTAAGATTATAAAAAATCTTCTTTTTCTGGGATAAGCAATAATACTGATAAATAAAGATAGGATATATTATTATGGCTGTTCCTGCTCCAAACAAATAACCCGTAATTAATCTTATGGTGTTGTTTGTAGAATATACTCCGAAATATGAAAGAATTCCATCAATTATCATTGAAAGAATAAAAACCGCTGCGCATATTATTACATAAGCAGGAGGAAGATCCGACTCCCTTTTTCTGAATACTAAAAACAAAAAGATTATTGAAACCAGAAATCCGATATATATACCCGAGCATCTTGAGCATATGGGCATATATATTTTTCCGAAAAGCAATGTCCTTTGCGGAATCTGATGGCAGACAGAAAATCCGATGTCACTTATAAATTGTATTATTTTTAAAATCATTTAAACTTTTGTTGTAATTTAAGATTAAGAATATTATAAAAGGAAGCAAAATTATAGTTTTTTATTTTTTATGCTGATAGAATGGTTGCAATTTATTTAATAATTTAAAACCGGTCTGGAGAAAGCAAATGATTGCGGATTTTCATACTCATACGTTTTTATCCGATGGAGAAAACAGCCCCATTGAACTTATAAGACTGGCTTATGCAAATGGTTACTCAATTATCGGGATAACGGACCATGTAAGTTATTCCAATATAGATTATGTTATTGAGGCGACAGCCAGAGACTGTGAGCTTGCAAAAAGATATTGGGATATAACAGCTGTCCCAGGGGTTGAGCTGACAAATATTCCGGCAAAGAGCATTGATGAAATAGCAAAATATGCAAAGGAAAACGGTGCGGGCCTTGTTGTCGTGCACGGAGAAAGCATCTCTGAAAATGTTGAAACAGGTACTGATTATAATGCGGTAAATTCAGATTATGTTGATATTCTTGCTCATCCCGGATTAATAACTTCTGATGAAGCAAAAGAAGCAGCGCTCAGAGGGATTTATCTGGAGATTACATGCAGGAGCGGACATTGCCTTACAAACGGGCATGTAGTTAAAGTCGGCAGGGAGGCAGGAGCAAAATTTCTTATAGACAGCGACTCGCATGTACATAAAAATCTTTATTCGGGAGACATGCAGCTGAGAGTGGCAAAGGGTGCCGGACTTGAGGAAGATGAAGTTAAGGAAATTTTTGACATTAATGTAAAAAAACTTTTAAAAAAATTAGGATATTAAGGTTTTTTAAAAAGGCTTGAATGAAAAAAATACTATACATAGATTGTTTCAGCGGGATAAGCGGAGATATGATGGTCGGTGCGTTAATTGATCTTGGTCTTGACTTCCGTTTTTTAAAAGAAGAACTCGGAAAAATTGATATAGGGGGATATATAATTGAGTCTGAAAAGGTAAAAAAATCAGGGATAAGTGCATCAAAGTTTACGGTTAAAACCACTCGCGAGCATCACCACAGGACATATTCTGATATTTTAAATTTGATAAATGACAGCTTAATTAAAACAAAGGCCAAAGATATTTCCCTTTCAATATTTAAAATAATTGCCGAAGCTGAAGCCAAAGTTCATCAGATTGAGATAGAGAAAGTTCATTTTCATGAAGTCGGAGCTGTTGATTCAATAATTGATATAGCCGGCGCCGCGATTGGTATAGCAGAATTGGAAATCGAGGAGGTTTATTGTGCAAATGTTCCGCTGGGCAGGGGATTTGTTCAGACAATGCACGGAATATTACCGGTACCTGCTCCTGCAACTATGGAGATCCTGAAAGATGTTCCTGTTTACAATGGTAATTTTGATTTTGAAGTTACAACTCCGACCGGAGCCGCAATAGTCAAAAGCCTGGCGAAAAGTTTTGGAGATATTCCTTTAACCAAAGTGAAAGGTACAGGTTTTGGGTCCGGAACTATTGAAAGAGGAGATATCCCGAATTTGCTAAGGCTGGTTTTGGGAGAAATTCCAGAGCATGACAGTAATTCTGAAATTGATTCTAAATTTGAAAATGAAAATCTGGTTTTGTTATCTACAAATATTGATGATACATCGCCCGAAATCCTCGGTTATCTGATGGAAAAGCTTTTTGAAGAAAAGGTATTGGATGCCTGGACCGAATCAGTATTTATGAAAAAAAACAGACAAGCTGTAAAAATAAGCGCACTCTGCCGGCCGGATATTGCCGGTAAAATTCTGGATATTTTTTTTACGGAGACATCAACTTTAGGGATAAGAAGGCAGGAAATACAAAGGTATTTACTGAAACGTGAATTTAAAACGGTAAAATTACCATACGGAGAAGTAAAAATGAAAATAGGATATAAAGAAGACAAAGCTGTTACTTTCTCTCCCGAGTATGAGTCATGCAGAATGCTTGCACAAAAAACAGGCAAACCGATAAAAGAAATTTACCGGGATGCTGTTTGTTTTTTTTCAATTAAGTAATACCTTAATATCTCCGCTTATCC
>JAMCVO010000576.1 GCA_023475715.1 Actinomycetota bacterium | reverse complement strand
AAAAATAAATACGCAAATAACCAGATCATATTTCTTTTTTTTTGATAGTTTTTTGATAAAATCAAGGTTGATGTCATAGCCTTCTTCAAACCTGTCCGGAATATATATTTCAGGAGCCAGTCCAATTTTTTTAAGAAAGTTATGCATTAAAACCGAACTAATAATTCCATCCGTGTCATAATCGCCAAATATCAGTATGTTTTCATTTTTTTTTATTGCTTTTAACAATCTTGCCAGGGCTTTTTCGATATTTGGCATGAGTTCAGGCGGTTTAAGTAATTTTAAAGAAGGATTTAAAAAAGAATTTATCTGCTCTTCCGTATTTATTTTTCTGTTTGCAAGCAGCTGAATCAATATTCTGCTGTAATTTTTAGCGGTATTTTTAAAAAGATTCTCATCGATATTTTTATTTTCAATACATAACCAATTTGTTATGGAATCTTCCATTATTTCTTATATCTTGGAAATACATTGTTCCATACATTGAGTATTGGAGGACCTATAAAGATAGACGAATAGCTTCCTGACACAATTCCGACAAAAAGCCCGAATGCAAAATCTTTTAAAGTTTCATTTCCTACAATCATCAATATTATTATGGGAAACAGTGTAGTTGCTATGGTTCCTAGAGACCTTACTAGAGTTTTATTCATGGAATAGTTTACAAGATCTATAAATCTATCCTTCCTGCTCAACTTTAATTCCTCACGTATCCTGTCAAATATGATAATGGAATCACTTAAGGAATAACCCAGTATTGTTAAAATAACGGCTATTGAAATTGTATTGAATTCCCTGAATGTTACAGCATAGAAACTCAGGATTACAAGCAGGTCATGTATAAGTTCAACTATGGCTACTACTGCAAACCTGATTTCAAATCTTATCCACACATATATTAAAATGCCTGCAATGCTTATTGCAACAGCAATTAAGGTATTCTTTATAATAGTCTGGGAAAACCCTGCAGCTACATTTCTATCCTGGATAAGCGGTTTTGTTATTCCGATACTCTTGTCAAGGCCGTCAAGGATTGCATTTTTTTGATCTGCTGTAAGGGTTTTAGTTCTAATTATATAACGGTCAGGACCAGTACTTTGAAGAATTGCAGTGTTATAGCCCAGTTTCGCCATTGTGTCCCTGAGCTCAGTAATTGATACATTTTGCTTGAACTTTACTTCCATCAGGTTTCCGCCAAGGAAATCTATGCCAAAATTGAAGCCCCTTAAAATAAAAAATATTATACCTGCAATAATAAAAACTGTTGTTATAAGAACTACGAATTTGCTTCTGCCAATAAAATTAAACCTGTAATTTCTTTGTAGAGGAACATTAACATCAACATTCTTATCTATATTTTTATCCGCAATCTTATAAAGGTCTTTTTCTACTTTTTCAATATTTTTATCCTGGCTGGCCTGCAGATTCATTGATATATTTTTTGATGCCTTTTTTTTATGCTTTGCCAATTACTTCTCCTTAGCTATCTTTGGGTTTGGACTTGGAAACCTGACTCCAATGAATCCTGGTGTTATTGCCCTGGTATTTGCAATCAGGAACAGTATTGCTCTTACAAGTACTATCGCGGTAAACATGCTCATAATAATTCCTATTGCAAGGGTTACCGCAAATCCTCTTATGGGACCGGTACCGAATCTGTAAAGGGCAGCTGCAGTTATTAATGTTGTGATATTTGAGTCTATAATTGCCTTCAGCGCATGTCTGAAACCTTCTGAGAATGATGCAATTTTCCCTTTTCCCTTGATTATTTCTTCCTTTATCCTTGCAAATATGAGTACGTTGGCATCAACTGCAATACCGATTGTTAATATAACTCCTGCAATTCCGGGAAGTGTCATTGGTGTCTGCAAAGCTGCAAGAATTCCCCAGAATAATATTATATAAACCGTAAGACCAATCAAAGATACTAACCCGAGGCCCCTGTACATAGCTACCATAAATATGGCAACCAGTAAAAACCCTATGATGCCTGCAAGAATACTTTGTTGAAGTGAATCCTGGCCAAGTGTGGGACCTATTGTCTGCACTTCCTGCATTTCAAGAGTAACCGGTAGTGCACCTGTCTGAAGTACAAGTGCAATGCTTTTTGCTTCTTCAAGAGTTCCGATTCCTTCAATAACTGCATCACCGGAAATTGCCTGTTTTATTCTCGGCGCAGATTTAACTTCCCCATCCAGGACAATTGCAAGCTGTTTGCCTACATTATCTGTGGTTATTTTTTCAAACTGCTTCTGGCCTTCTGAATTAAAAGCCATGGAAACAACGATTTGGCCGGTTGAGTCATACCCCGCCGTTGCTTTTACAAGCTTATCGCCAGTCATAAGAACAGGGCCCAGAACATAATTACCTTTATCACCTATTGATTGAACAATCCTGAATTCAAGCTGTGCAGTTTTCCCTATGACATCGATAGCCTGCTTGGGATCGCTTACTCCCGGTAACTGGATAATCAAATTCTTATTATAATCCCTTGTTACAAGGGGTTCGGAAATACCAAGTTTATCAATTCTATTCAGT
>JAMCVO010000190.1 GCA_023475715.1 Actinomycetota bacterium | reverse complement strand
TTGTAGTAGGAGGTTTAAGATCATAACCATATTCTGCCTTGAAAGCTTTCTGCTCTTTTGGATCATCAAAAAGTTGCTTCCTGTAAAAAACAATCTGGGCACCACCCATGAACTCAGCAAAGAATACTTTGTTTTCAAAGGTACTCGTCTTTACAACAGAAGGAAAAAGTGCTTTACTCCAGTTATCAACACTACCATAAGCAGTGGTTAAATAATCATCTAGTGGCAAGCAATATTTATACAATATAGGCATTAATAGATCATACATTTGAAGAACATCATAAGCACCGGTTTTGTTTTCACCTTCAAGCATCTGCTTTGTTCTTAAATCTGCTCCAGGCATTTCGTTTAATACAACCTTTATCCCAGTCTTTTCTTCGAACTCTGCAAGATGCTTCCATACAGGTTCTGTAACAGTCCATCCAAGCATATTAACTACATTTAGTATTACACCCTTAAATGGCTTACCTGCAGCTGTTGTTTCACCTGCTGCTTTTGTTTCAGCTGTGGTAGTTTTTCCTGCTACCGTTTCAGCTGTGGTAGTTTTTTCTGCAACTTCTTTCTTACATCCTGTGAAAGAAACTGTTGCTACCATTCCTATGGTTATTATTAATACTAATAACCATAACAATACTTTTTTCATTACTACTCCTTTGTTTTTTTCTTTCTTAATATTTTAATTCAAAAAATTATATTGTCATCTCCTTTCCATATAATTTCAAAACAACATTTTTTAACATCCACTATTTTTTATTTATTATTTTAAGATGATTATTTTACTTAACTATCTTTAAAAAATTCGGACTTTCTACATCTCTTTTCCGGTAAGGCCTTTACCCAAACTACCACCTGGATGATACAGAGCAAAATCTTCACTCCTGAATCCTTTTAAGTAAGACAGAGTTAATGCAATGGCATCCCCCATAACAAGTGTTGCGGTAGAGCTTGTTGTGGGAGCTAAATTTAAATGATCGGCTTCTTTCAATTTACCAATACAAATATGTATGTCACTATTCAAAGCCATGGTGGAATTCGGATTAGAAGTAATTGATATAACCTTACAGCCAATTCTTTTTAATGTTGGAAAGTCATTTATAATCTCCCTTGTTTCACCTGAATTAGATAGAGCAATAACAACATCTTTTTTTTCAATCATTCCTAAGTCTCCATGCAATGTCTCATCTCCATGAACAAAAAAAGCAGGAGTACCTGTTGATGCCATTGATGCAGCAATTTTTTTACCAACATGTCCGGATTTACCTAAACCCATTATTATTACTTTACCTTTGCAACCAAGCAAAACATCAATTGCTTTAGCAAAGTTATCATCTATATGGCTGGATAATTTATTAAGGCCCGAAACTTCATTATTTAAAACACCTTTGGCATAAGATATTATTTCTTCTTTTTTAAAACTGCTTTTCATTTTTTTTCCATATGAATATAAAAATTTTATAAGAATATAAAAACTCAAATTTTTTTAACCTGTTCATTTCTCCATTTATTCTATTTGCCTTTCGTAAAAAACGGCGGGATTACCTCTTCTTTTAATGGCAGGTCAACCCAGCCATCTTCCTGCATTGATTTAAATACGGCACAAAGGACCTCCATGTCTTTAGCACCATCTTCCATTTTTATTACCGGTTCCTTATCATAATAGATACAATCTATAAAATGCTTCAGCATTTTCTTATAAGCCCACCCTCTTGGAGGATAAATGGAAATCCATCTTTTCTGGAGAGGTTTGGTTACATTATCTGTTGCCCAAAAAATTTGAGGATATCTGTAATCCCTGATAATTTCAGGAAGCTCATCCCACTCATAATCTTTATCGGTATATATTGCAAGCGGAGCAGATTGATACGGATTCTGTGACTCCGAACTTGTAAGAATTGTACCTTTGGTCCCAAGAATTTCACAGCCTTGAGTAACTACCGGAGAAAATCTGTTTAAATCAACAATTCCAAAAGAATTATCTGAAAATTCTATTTGGATATAAACGCAATCATCCAGCAAAGTATATTCTTTGGGTTTGGTTATGTTTTTTGCAATACCGCAAACTCTTTTCACGTCTTTCCCCATAAGCCACAACAGTAAATCTACCATATGGGAACCTAAATCAAAGAGGGCACCGGCACCTGCAAGATTAGCATCTGATCTGAATTTGGTAAATGAAATCATTTCATGATAAAGATTCCAGGATTCATGTGATTTTGAACTGCCCATTTTAATATCACCAATTAAACCTTGCCCCAGCAGATTTTTTGCAATTAAATGCTGCTCCCAGAATCTGTAATTGCATCCTACCATCACTTTGGTACCGCATTTTTTGGCATTATTTACAATGTCCCAACCTTCATAATTGGTACATGCAAAAGGTTTTTCAATAATCACATGTTTTCCTGCTTGCGCACAAGCTATGGCATGCTCATGATGAAAAATATTTGGTGAAGCAATTATTACAATATCAATATCTTCCCTTTTCAACATTTCCTGATAATCCTTGTATGCTGCCTTGGCTCTCCATTTTTTTTAGCGC
>JAMCVO010000700.1 GCA_023475715.1 Actinomycetota bacterium | reverse complement strand
AAAAACTTAAGAAACAAAATACTCCTCCTCTCTTATTGCTGGTGTTAAGTCTGAAATCAATAATCTATTTCCTATTTTTCCTTCAAGTGGGGTAACTTCTCTTTGCTCTACTATTTCATGTGATAGACAGAAAGCCCCAGCAAACCATCTTCCATCTACTTTGGTAATTACTGTTCTCACCTCAGTATTACAAGTAGGGCATCTTCCCTCCCATTTATATTTTAATTCTAGTTTTTTAGGTTCTCCACCAGATTGGTCCAGGAGTTTATTTACTGGTGGAGACGATTTAGGTGGCTCTTGTGGAACAGGATTATCAATTTCATTAACTATAGCTTCAAACTCTGGAGGAAGTGGTGCGTTTTTTTGTAACGGCACGATAGGAGGAGTATTTTGTTTCTTAAGTTTTTCTTCATTCATAGCTTCTAATTGAGATTTACCAGAATGTGCTGTTTGCATATGATTTAAGTAGTCTTGGTCATTCTTGCAGTTTTCTCCGCAAATCATACAAAGTACTGTCATATCTTTTACTATTATATACTCTTCTATTTTTTATGTCAAGTCCCCTAAAAACTTTCTTATATGTCTTTCTTCCTTATCATAGTCTACTTCCTCTAGGAATTTATCAAGTGCTCTTTGACACATCCACTCATATTGGAGTGGGGTAAGGCTTTTTATTTTTTCTGCAACCTTAGACATGTCATCCCCAATCTCTGCCACTATACACGTTTCATCTGGAATTAATAGTTTGCCCGCTAATTGATTTTTATACTCTGAATAATTCACTATCACTGGTCTTCCACAAGCCATAAAGTTATGGATTACATGACCAAACCCATCTCCTCCGCTCTTTACATGAAATCCAAATGCAGAGTTTTGCATTATTCTTGCCATATTCTCTATTCCTACTACCGACCCGTCTCTGCATTGACCTCCATAAGAGAAAAATTGATAGTCTGGCATTATATTTTCTAAAGTATAGTAATTTACCATTCCTCCATTTTTATCTAATACATTAATAAAAGAAGTAATCATTTTTTCTGGTGGATTTCCACTAGGTTTAAATGTACCAAGGTCAAATTCCTGATGATAGAAGACTTTATTTCCTTCAAAAGAAAATGGTGCGGTTGAAGCCATAAGATTTTTTATTGGAAGTCCAGTTATATCAAAATGGTTTCCCATCTGAAAAATTAACTTAGCTTGTGGTTGATACTTATCAATAAGCTCTTGGAAAGGCTTAATGTGTTGTGGAATCGAGGCTAACAAAACATCAAACTTTGTGTTTTTAAAGGTCTCTAGTGTGATGGCCTTCTGCCATGAATGATTATGATGGTCTTGAATATAGTAAACATCACCTTTTTCATGCCCATCATTTAAAGGTATAGTGCCGTCTTTTGGTTCATTCCCTATTTCTAAGAATTGACGTGCTGTGTCTTCTTGATTATTAATAGCCCAATAACCCTCTTTAAACCATTCTAACCCGATTGGACGATATAATTCCCATCCTAATCTTTTCTCAAATAAAAGATATAGTGAGTGATATAAACTTTCATGATGCATGTCACTAAATATTTTCATATTTTTGGAAAGAACTTATCTAAGAACTCATGTTCTTTAGGACGCTTAAATAAATTGACTTGTTCCATAACACTTGAGAATGGAGATTGGTCAGGCAATAGTGATGATTTCCAGTTAAAATAAAAGAAAGTAGCTGGCCTAAAGAATGGGTCTCCATATTTAAATGATTTATAGTTTTGGGTTAAACCTTGCATATGATAATAATCTTCTCTCCATTTCATTCCATAATCTTCTAATGTTTCACCTTTTACCTGGGTGGAAATCTCCTCAAAAAATCTACCGAAATGGTCTAGTGGGGGGTTAGGCGAAAAATCCCTATGCGTTTCATTTATTAGATTTCTCCTTACTACGGCAAAAGCTGGATGTATTCTGCCATTCTCTTGATAATATAAAAAGTCATGGTCTTTTTCAAAAAGTTTGTCAAAAAATGATTCATCTTTTATAAGAAAATCTTGCTCTAAAAACAATATATGGTCTGATGGAGGGATAATGTCTAGTAATTGATTTACACATTCGCTTCTCCAGTCTTCATCTGTTCTTTCTATATCTAAGAAGTTAGCAAAATATAAGTCTTTTCTTATGAAATTAGAGTAATCTTCTGGTTCGTGATGATAGGTAAATCCTATGTAAATCTCTTGAAAATAGGATTGAAATCTCTTAAGGTTGTACCTAAAAAGAGGTATATCTACGTGCCTTGGCCATGACACTAATACTATTGGTTTCATTTCCCTGTTTTAGACTCTTCTGTTAAAAAATAACTTAATAACCATTTTAGTCCCTGAGTTGCTTTCTCGATACCATTTAAAGTAATATTGCAATCTGTTGTATGCAATTCACCTCTTACTGGAATTGTATAAGTTAAGACTTTCCTTTTCTCTTTTATAAATGCCCAAGAATCATCTTCATCATCAGGTTTTCCAGTATATTTTCTCGTATTGCATTTTAAGTTAAAATGGGATCGAGAAAGCA
>JAMCVO010000001.1 GCA_023475715.1 Actinomycetota bacterium | reverse complement strand
TTCTTTTGTCGGCATCACCAAGCACCTGATATGCCTCATTAATCGCCTTAAACTTTTCTTCAGCCCCTTTATTGCCGGCATTTGTATCAGGATGATGTTTTTTTGCAAGCTTTCTATATGCCTTTTTAATATCATCCTGAGATGCATTCTTAGCAACTCCCAAAGTGTTGTAATAGTCCATGTATTGCATACCAAACATCTCCTCTCATTTTTGCCCATGCTGACTTTGACTTTCTTTGACCTTAATATTATTATATCTCCTTTTTTTAGTAAAATCAAGCCCCTGTCACAGCCCTTGACATAAGTACAACACCCATTGTTAAAAAGAGCAATGAGGGGCTCATCATTGCTATACGAATGCTAAAATAGTCTCCGATCCATCCCATTAGGACCGGAACAACAATTACTCCCAATCCTCCGCATCCAATCAATAAAGAAAATGCAGTGGCATTTGCTCTTAACTTGCTGCCTATTGAAACCAAAAAGGGGTACTGGCTTGAGAAAGCCAATCCCATGGCAACTGTTACTATAAACATTGAAATTTCACCGGTAAGCAACCCTGACAATAGAACTACAAAGGCAGAAAAAAAGGCCAGAAAGATTGTAATATATTCTATTTCAAAGAATTTAGTCAGCTTTCCACATACTATTCTCCCTACTGTCATAGATATCCAAAATGCACCGACAATGATTGCTGATTTACTTATGGAAAATCCCATGCCATCTCTTAAAAAAGTAGTCATCCATCCCCAGGCACCCACCTCAGACCCTGCATAAAACGCTATGCAGAGACATACTATAAGAAATTTTTTATCCGAAATTGTATCCTTCAACTTGCTAAGCTCAATCTTATCTGCAGCAGCTGTTTCTTCGACCCTTTTTTGACTGAAAACAAGGAAAAGAAGAAATGATAAAAATGCAAGAACATAATAGCTTACCCGCCATCCCATGCCTGATGAAACGGCAATACTCCCCAGGATAGGCCCTATGACAGCACCTACACATAGAAACACCTGTGAAAGATTAATGTAATAGCCTGCATGATCTGTATTCAAATCTGCTACAAGTGAACTGACCATACTCTCTATGATACCTCCAAAGCCCCCGATAAAAAAAACCGCTGCAAACGCATAATATTTATCCGGTGAAACTCCAAATGCCAGCAATGCTGCAGCAAGACCGAACATTGCCACTGATATTACTCTTTTCTTTCCATATCTTTCTGCTAGTATTCCACCAATAAAAATAAAGAGTATAAAACCAATAAAGTTGATGGAGAAAAATATCCCTGATTGAGCCATGCTTAAGTGAAAATCCTTTGAAATCTCGCTCAACAGGGTGCTTATAATAACAAGACTCATCCCAAATATGAACATAATAAGACAGCATAAATATGTTGCAATCCGTTTGTGCAAAATACATTTAACCTCCTGAAACTCTTATTTAGTTCTAAAAAAATGCATCAACCTTTTCAGTTTTCTTCCTTTTTATAAGTATACCACAAATCGGTGTGTCGATTACAAATTTAAGTAAAATGATTGTTATTCTCCTTTTGAGTAACGGAGCTCCATTACGTCCTGTAAAATATCTTCTTCCGATACATTGATATCTTTTAAAGCTGCTTGGTCTTCCCTGATTGCAATTTTTGATGATTACTTGGGAAAATGGAATTATAGAGCTATACCCTCAAATGCAGAATCGTACAATGCCTTGGTAGAAGGCGTAATTTTCTTTTCAATATCATCAGGATCAATTGTCAGCGTTTCATCAACCTCTGCAATTACAGGGATAGCCTTTGCACCGACGATTGAAGCACAGGATGCAAAGAATGTGTAGCCGTTTACTATTACCTCATCACCGGGACCTACGCCGCATGCAACAAGAGCAGTAATCAACGCTGATGTGCAATTGGTAACCGCAAGAGCATATTTTGCTCCAACCTTTTCTGCAAATTTCAATTCAAGCTCTCTTACTTTGGATGGATGTTTTTCAGGGCCATAATACCTGAAAAGGTATTTCCTGTCCAGGACCTCCAGTACCTGCTGCTTTTCTTCCTCTCCTATTTCCAATCCTCCCGGATACATGGGAAAATTCGGTGTCGTTTTTGCTTTTGGTCCGCCGTAAATAGCCAGTTTTTCACTTATATTAAAGACCTCCTCAACAAATTTATTAATTTTTATTTTTAGCCTATTCCCAAGTTACTTTCAAACTCCTTAATGATCTGTTCCAGTCCCTTTATTTTCTTACTCTCAAGCTTATTGTCATTACCCGCACTTATAATTTCTTTTACCTTTTTGCCTGCAGTTTTAACAACATCGGGGGCTCCTGCACTTAACCAGCCGTCATAGGTTTTTGTATTGGACACTTTGACTTCCCTGAATTCCCCACTCCGCAAATAATTAAAGGTATGATCCTCTATAAAGAAGTTGCCTCTGGGACCGACGCTGTTTATAACCTCTGCGGCAATAGTGTCGGCACTGACATCAATACCTCTGTAAAGTCTTCTGATGATCCCGTTGATTTCATCGTCCTCTGCTGTGGGAG
>JAMCVO010000071.1 GCA_023475715.1 Actinomycetota bacterium | reverse complement strand
TTATATTAACAGAAAAAAAATAGAATATAAAGATTATCTTCAAGTTAAACCGGAAAAATATGATTTTGTTTATATTGATCCGCCGTATCATCCAACAGAAGATAATTCATTTACAACTTATACGAAACTTGATTTTACAGAGAAAGACCAGATTAATTTAAGAGATTATATTGTAGATTTGAATAAAAAAGGTGTAAAAGTAATGCTTTCAAATTCAAAAACCAAGTTTATCTTGGATATTTACAAAAGCAGTATTTTTAAAATTGATATTGTAAAAGCACCAAGATTTGTTAATTGTAAGCCAGAAGGCAGAGATTTTGTTGAAGAAGTATTAATAACCAACTATTAAATATGGATGATAAAATAGCTCAAGGCGGAACAACAGCAAATTATACAGGTAACAGACTACAAAATTTTGTGGGCAATACCTTAATTGAAAAAGGATATACTTTTATAGATAAAAACAAATTCAAAACAAGCATCTATTTAGAACAACCGGTATACTCAAATCAATTTTATTTAGGCAAAAGCATTTATGAAACAAATCTGTATTGTGATTTTATACTCTACCATCCAGATAAACAAAAAGATTGTTTAGTAATAGAATGTAAATGGCAACAAGTCGGAGGTTCGGTAGATGAAAAATATCCTTATCTTATTTTCAACATACAGATGAAATATCCTTACAAAACCATATTATTATTAGATGGTGGAGGGTATAAATCAGGTGCAGAAAAATGGATAAGAGGTGAAGAAGGTAATAACTTGCTCCATGTATTCAATATGGCCGAATTTCATAAATGGGCTAATAAAGGCTTCATTTAAATGGGGTCTAATTTGTATATAGTTACCTAAAATTATTGTTGGATGAGTCTAAAAAAACTTTCCGCGTAGCTTAATAATCAAATAAATAAACCAGCAGACCTTTATTGTTCCTGATATAGAGTGTATCATGCTCGTTATTCCAGATAGGTTGTGGAGAATTCCAGTATAACTTTTCTTGTGAACTAGATCCCAGGCCAGAATATAAAAAAACTATTTCTTCTGATTTCAAGTTAAAATTTTCAAACTTATAGATGTTCGTTCCGGCATCTTTTAAAGTCCAGCCATTCATGTTAAGAGTCTTCTCACCGATATTTTTTATTCTTACCCACTCCCCGTTTAAATTCTCAGTATCTTTTCCTTCAGTATCATAATTTAATTCAACTTCGAGAAATTCCCCCAAAGATTTCTGCCACAAGCCTGCATCATTTTCCCTTGCGGATCTTTCAGCTTCAAGAAACTCGTCTGTGTATTTTATATCTGGAGGATAAGTATATGAATTGGCAAATCCGCATCTTACTATTTTAAGATTCACAAAATATTCCGGGCAGTAGACATACCTCAGGAATCTGCCATATATATCCTTGTCGGTTACATCTCTCTCAAGTTTTACCTGTTTATTCAGGACAAGGATTTCCATGAATTCTCTGGCTTCTTTATAAAAATACATATCCGTTTCCGGAGTATTTATTCCTATAAGCCTTAGAATTTTACCATTTTTAAGCTCTAAGGTATCGCCGTCTACTACATAAACTACCCTATAACCATCATTATTATAATTGCTGTTCTCGTAAATATTTGAATTGTCTGAAGGACTTCCTGAACTAGATTCAGAAAAGTCTTTGACATTTTCCGTATAATAAATACCACAGGATACCTGGAAAAACATGGCAAATAATAATGATACTATGACAATAATAAGTAAGTTTGTCTTAAATATTGAAGTTCGAAATGACGAGATTTTAAAAAAATTCTTCAATTCCTGTGTTCTTTATCCCTGTTCACCACATTATCATTATAATTCTTATTGTCTAAAGTTCCTTTGAATTTCAAAAACCCTTCCTTAGATGTTTTGCTGAGCTTTTTCTCAATGCTTGAAAACCCGGCAGTTTGAATCTTGCTAAAATTAGTTAATTTGTTTCTTATTTCCTTTTTTTGCTGGTTTAATTCCTGACAAAACTCTCTGACTGACTTCCTGTAAATATTTTCCTTGAAAATTACCGTCTGCTGAATATTATCGGAAGTAACAATGAATTTTTTATCGTATCCTTCTTTCAAATGTGCAATTTCTTCAATGACGCTGTCGGCTGTTTTAGCTCTGCCTGAAAAAATTACTTCAATACCTTTATGCTTTATGGAGTGTCTGCCTTTTTCAGCAGATTTATTGGAATCAAAGACAATGATTACGTCATAATTAGTGTTATGCCTGTACTCAACAAGATCTTCTATTAATTTTTCTCTTAACAATTCCAGCTCGCTGCCATTTATTGACCTGTTGTCATAATATTTAAATATGAAATTATACCCATCCACAACAAGCAAGCTTTTCATTTATAATTCTATGATCATTTATTATCTTTAAATCTTTTATAAATTTCATAAAAGATTATTCCGGCAGCAACCGATACATTGATAGAATCGAGTTCCCTGTTTATGTCTATATTTATCAGAAAATCGGAATTTTCTTTTGAAAGTCTTGATATGCCCTTATGTTCGCTCCCTAAAA
>JAMCVO010000476.1:778-2549 GCA_023475715.1 Actinomycetota bacterium | reverse complement strand
CCATAATATTTATATTTTCATCCGGAAAAATTTAACCAGCTTGGCTCAGGATTTAACGGAAAGACTATCCTCGGGGTTCCGATAGACGAGGACATTCTTATTCAGGCAGGTATTGAAAAAGCAGAAGCAGTGGCAGCAGTTTCTCCGGATGAAAATATAAATATTATGGTTTCACAGATTGCAAGAGAAATTTATAATGTTCCTAGAGTTATTCCAAGAGTTTATGATCCTGACCGGGATATTTTTTTTCAGCAGCTTGGTTTAAATACGATGTGTCTTACAACCCTTGCAGTGGCTCATGTGAAAAAAATCCTTGAACAAACAACCGGAGACATATCTCTTACTTTTGGAAATAAAAGTATTGGATTTCGCTATATAAAACCAGATCCTCAAATGGAAGGAAAAACAGTAAGAGAGATCAATAATTCCGATAGGATGATTTTTGGCATCATAAAAGACGAGGAGTTTATATTTGCAAGTCCTAATTATAAAATACACAAAAATAATCTGATCGTTTTGGCAGAATATATTTAATAATAACCTGAAGAGGATTTTATGTTCTTAATAATTATAGGCGGCGGGAAGGTAGGGTACTACCTGGCTAAAACCCTTGCACAGTTAAAACATAAAGTAACTGTGATTGAATCAAATATGGAATTATGCAGAAACATAGCAAATGCTACCGATAATCTTGACGTCAGTGTGATAAACGGAGACGGGACAAGCATAAATTATCTGGTTGATGCTGATATCGAGTCCGCTGATGCGCTTATTGCTGTTACAGGCAGGGATCAGGATAATCTTATTTCATGCCAGATTGCAAAGAAAAAATTCGGCACAAGGAGAACTATTGCAAGGGTTAATAATCCTAAAAACATTGCCATATTCGAAAAACTAGGAGTTGATTCAGCAATAAGCAGCACTGTCTCTATTGTTGATATTATCGAAAGAGAAGTTTTTATCTCGGGACTTAAGTCTCTTACAACCATTGGAAATATTGCGGTAAACGAAATAAAGCTTCTTGAAGGATATCATTCTTTAAATAAGCAGATAAAAGATCTGGATATTCCTGAAGGCTGTATAATAGTTTCAATTATAAGGAACGGAGAGGTAATAATACCCAGGGGAACTTCTGTGCTTTTGCTGGGAGATGAAGTCATAACCGTTTCCAAAAAAGGCTCTGAAACAAAAATAGAAAAAGTACTTGGCAAGGTTTAAATGTTCAAAAATATATGGCAAAATATTTTAGGTTTGATGGTCGAAATAATTTTTGTGGCAGCAATAATTATTTTGGCAATGATTATTTGTTTCGTTTTCAGCTTTTGGGGATAAAATTGACAAATTCAGTTTCTTCAGCAGTTAAAATAATAGGGTATTATGTAGGTAAAGTCATAACTTTACTTGGTTTTATCCAGACTATTCCTCTGATTACTTCTTTAATATATAAGGAATGGAATATCGCTTTAAACTTCACAACAAATATTTCAGTATCCTTATTTATCGGATCTTTGTTAATAATTTTCTGTAATTCAGAAAAAAACAGGCGGATGGATTGGAGCCATGGTATGATTATTGCCGCTTCCTCATGGCTGTTGGGGATGCTTATCTGTGCCATACCGTATTATCTCAGCGGCAGCTATTTAAGCTATCTTGATGCATGTTTTGATGTTATGAGCGGGCTTACTACAACAGGTCTCACCTTAATACAGGATCTGGATCATGTTTCAAACGGAATAAATATGTGGAGGCATATTCTGACTTATCTTGGGGG
>JAMCVO010000476.1:0-768 GCA_023475715.1 Actinomycetota bacterium | reverse complement strand
AGCTATTTAAGCTATCTTGATGCATGTTTTGATGTTATGAGCGGTCTTCCTGCCGACAGGTCTTTTCTGCATGCTTTGTGGATTTTTATGGCTGCCTGGAGCACAGGCGGTTTTGCACCTCAGACACAAAATATATTGTATTATCATAGCTTCTGGTTTGAAATTGCAACTGTTGTTTTTTTTGTAATAGGCTCTTTTAACTTTACCCTGCATTATGCATTATGGAACAAAAATCGAAAAGAGATTATAAAAAATATAGAAATTCAATCAATGTCTGTTACGCTGCTAATCCTTACTCTTGTTATGCTGACAGGACTTATGAAATTAAATGTATATCCTGATTTTATTTCAATGTTCAGGAAAGGATTTTATTTGCTTATTTTAGGGCATAACACTACGGGTTTTATGACAATTTATGCAAGACAGTTCTTTAATGAATGGGGCAATATTGCGCTGTTTGCAGTTATTGTTTCCATGCTTATAGGCGGCAGTGCGTGCTCAACAGCTGGTGGTTTTAAAGGTATGAGAATCGGTATAATATTTAAAGGTTTTATCAGAGATATCAAAAGAATACTTCTTCCGGAATCGCTTGTTCAGATAGATAAATTTCATCATATAAAAGATATTAAAATGGAAGAAAAACATTTAAGAAGTGCATTGTTGATTGTTATGGCTTATATTTTTACTTTTGCCATTGGAACTCTTGCAGGATTATTTTTTGGATATCCTGATAAAACCTTTAAATATTATACCGATTCTCATACCTTT
>JAMCVO010000648.1 GCA_023475715.1 Actinomycetota bacterium | reverse complement strand
AGCTGATATTTTTTCATGAAATCCTGTATGGCTGATTCCAAAACCCAAAGTTGTCCATGATTATTTATAATAATTTGTTTTCTAAATCCATGGATACTTTATTTGTAACCCAGATACTTGAAGGGGTCAGAAGATATACAAAAAACAGAGGTATTCCTATAAATATAGCAATGCCTCCACTTCTTTACGGTTGTCATCCATACCACCACGTGGGACTTCCAGGAACAGTTATAGTACAGGAAAACAACGCAAAAGCTTTCCTTCATGATGTAATGCTCGGTCTTTGGAATGATGGATTTAGAAAACAAATTATTATAAATAATCATGGACAACTTTGGGTTTTGGAATCAGCCATACAGGATTTCATGAAAAAATATCAGCTGCCCGGTATATACAGAGTTATTGATTGGCACAGATCGGTAAGGGAATTTTTCAGGACCAAAGACAGAGGCGGCAAGTATGATACAACTTTTACGCATGCCGATGAAGCTGAAACATCTGTAGGGCTTCTTCTATTTCCCAACCTTGTGGATATGAGCCATGCATGTGATACGGAATCAGAATTTTATATCCCGGGCGGACACATGGACAGCGCTGTTGATGCTTACGGAAGGCCATCCAGATGGTCTGAATGTGAAGGCCATGTCGGACTTGAAGTAAAGATAACTCCTGAAGGTGTTGTAGGACATGCAAAGAAAGCAACTGCCCAAAAAGCAAAAAGACCTATTGCGGCTATTTTAAAATATCTGACACTAGTAAATGATGAAATTTTTGAAGCTTTACCTGCAGGGAAAGTTCCGCCTGTTGAAAAAATCACATTAAGGAGCGAAAAAGAGATGGAACCATATTTAAAAGAGCCATTAAGCGAAGGGTGGAAATCTGTATACGGGCTTAACAGGATTGGTTTTTAACCTGCATATAAGGCAAAAACAATATTGAAAAATATATTTATTTTGGATATGGAAGATAAAATAAATAATTTAAAAGAAATTTCAAAAAAAATAAGGTTAAATACATTTAAGGCGATAGCCAGTGCCGGCGGAGGACATTTTGGCGGATCTCTTTCATTACCGGAGATACTATCTGTTCTTTATTTTGAGGCTATGAAAATAAATCCTGATAAACCTGATGACGATAACAGGGACAGATTGATTCTTTCAAAAGGTCATGGAGGTCCTGCATTGTATACAACTCTTGCGCTTCGCGGATATTTTCCTATATCAGATTTAAAAGATTTGGACAAGCCGTTATCCAATTTCCCAAAGCATGTGGACAGATTAAAACTAAAGGGTATTGATGTATCAACAGGTGCACTTGGTCAGGGTCTCTCTATTGCCTGCGGGATGGCTATTTCATTAAAACAAAGAAAAAAAGACAATACTGTTTACATAATTTTAGGTGATGGGGAAACTGACAGCGGACAAATCTGGGAAGCTGCAATGACAGCTTCCAAATACAGGCTTGATAATATAATTGCTATTACTGACAGAAATAACTGTCAGATTGATGGACTAACTGAGGAAGTAATGCCGATTGAACCTTTAAAAGACAAGTGGGTGTCTTTTGGATGGAATGCATTCAGGATCAACGGACATGACGTGAAATCTATTTTAAATGCCATAAATGAGGCAAAAAAAACTAGAAACGGAAAGCCAAATATGATAATTGCAGAAACAATCAAAGGCTTCGGGGTTTCACTGATGGAGGGAAAGCCTGAATGGCACAGCGGAAATGTCACAGAAGAACAATACGGAATTTGCATTTCAGAATTAGAAAGATATTGAATCAATAGGGTTTCTTAGGTTTATTTTAAGCTTTTATTATTAAAAAATTTAAAATAAAAAATAAAAGTAGAGGTTAAGTTAAATTTATGAATTCCAGAGAAAGAATCAGAAAAACATTAAGCCATAGCCAACCCGATAAACTGCCGGTTGATTTCGGAGGAATGCTTGGTACTGGTATAAATGTCAGTGTAATTTATCAATTAAGGCAAAGGCTTGGTTTAGATAAAGCTGGTACACCTGTAAAAGTAATAGAACCATTTCAAATGCTTGGTGAAATTAAAGATGATCTAAAGTCAATTTTAGGTATCGATACAGCTGCTTTATTAGGTGAAAAAAATTTTTTTGGTTTTGAAAATACAGGTTGGAAAGAATGGGAACTATGGGACAATACTCCAATACTTATACCAGAAAAATTCAATACCAGGAAGGAGAAGGATGGTTCAGTTGTTCAATATCCGGAAGGTGATACTTCTGCGATGCCTAGTGGTAAAATGCCGGAAAAAGGATATTATTTCGATGCCATAATAAGACAGAAGCCCATAGTTGAAGAAGAATTAAAAGTTGAAGACAACCTGGAAGAATTCAAGATAATATCAGAAACAGAATTAAGCAAAATAAAGTCAGAAGCAGAAGAACTTTTTTTCAATTCAGATTATTCGATATTTGCCAGTTTGGTCCAATCCGGTTTTGGTGATATTTCATTAATACCTGGTGTTCAAATAAAAAATCCACACGGGATAAGGGATATAACGGAATGGTACATTTC
>JAMCVO010000238.1 GCA_023475715.1 Actinomycetota bacterium | reverse complement strand
CAGAATGTGTCCATGTCCAGGATATGCACAAATATTCCTGTTTTTTTCATGATGGTAAACCCAAAAATTTCACTTCAGAAGGAAAAACCTTACGAGATTATATCTGACCAGAGTTTCGTAAATAAACGTGTTATAAAGGGCAGATGGGGAAATAAAGGTATACTGCCTGTAAAGATTGATGGCGGTGCCTCTTATTCTTTTATAAGTATTAAAAATGTATCTTCAATAAGTGATAATGACTTATTTTATAATGGAAAGATACAATCTATAAATATACAGTCAGATAAATATTTATTATTTATACCCGATAGTACTGAGTTTGAAATTGAGCTGTCCAGTAAACCGCCGTTTCTATGGAATTTTTATGATTCAATCAGAGATTCTTTTGAGTATTCGTTGATTACCATCGGTGTAGTGCAAGGTTATATATCGTTGGTATTTCTGGCAGTATTTCTGATTATATTTCTTCTATATAAAATAAAGAAAAAAATTCCTTTAAAGACTTATCTGTTTCCTATGATTGCAGGGTTTGTGTTTGCCGTTCTGCAGTTGATTTTTATAATATTTCAGGCAGATAAAGTTACCGCAAGTTCTTATTTAAAGACATATTCCGCACTCAAACTGATCCTGGGCTTTATCGGAACATTTTCAACAATAGCCGGTGGATTTATACTTATGCTTGCGGCAGGTAAAAAGATTTTAAAAGTATTGGGAATAATTGTCTGTGTGATCCCGCAACTCATATTGACAATATTTTACTCTGCTTCATACATTGCAACAAATCTGGCTTTTACCATCAATAAATTACCGCCTCTCTGGAATTATTCGATTGTTTATCAGTTTTTAATAGTTCTCGTAATCGAATTATTAGTTTTTATATGCTTTTACTTCGTATTTAAGAGATTTAGTCTGGCAAAAAATGGAAAATTAAAATAAATAATTAATAAATTTCCAGTATCGTAAGACCAGTGTAATCATTGGAAATTGAGTTCAGAATGTCAAAGGGACGTATAATTTGACATTAAGACAATTTGTATTATCGAGCCAAGAGCCTGACTACTTTGGCGAAAGTAAGCATGTTATAGGCAGACATTGATTTAAGGTCTAAATTTTCCAGGCCGAAGCTAATTTATCCTGGAAATTTATTAAAAATATAAAATATCCAAAAAACCCGAAAAGTTATGTGCGGATTATTGTATGATTTATATAATGAATTTTAATAATAAAATCGGAAAACAAAAAGAATTATGCTTAAAAATAATTTGAGACGATGCAGGTTTGAGCACAATGAGATTTCGCAGCAGGAGCTTGCAAATGCGGTAGGTGTTACCCGCCTTACCATTCACTCAATAGAAAAAGGTAAATTTAACCCTTCTGTGCTCCTGGCATTAAAAATTGCAAATTTTTTTAATAAGAATGTCGAAGATATTTTTTTTCTTGATAATAAATAGTTTTAAGTTAGCGCGAAAGAGAGAAATTCAAATGAAAAAGATACACAATATAGGAAAATTGATTAATAAAAGCGAAAATACAACATTTGCCTTGTGCCTGGTTTCCCTATGCGGATTGATATTAAATCTGGTATTTTATGGAATTTTAAGAAACAACATTATTGACCATGAAGATATAATGGTTGTTGCCGATAAGATAGGAGTATTTGTCGGAATAATATTTATCATATTTTTTATTTTTCACATATCGGCAATATTATCCATTATTTTTCAATTAAAGTTTTTTAAAAGGGAAAGCTTCTTAAGATCATTTTCGTTTTTTGTTTCGGTGATTTCGCTTCTTATGGTTTTCGGTGACTTTGCACTGCTTAGCGATATTACAAAAGAATATATTGGAGGCATAGAAAGAGGAATTGCAGGAGAATTTCTTATGCTTTACATGAGTCAGGGACTGCACCTGTTGTTTTTTGTTCTTGTAATCGTACTGGCTGTACTCACCAAAAGGAGAATCCATAAAAAAGTTGTGGAAGAAGTTGTAATAAAAGATGAGTCAATATTTATTAATGCCAATTATATAGGTGTTTTATGCGGCATTTCAGGGTTGGCTATACTGGCATTATTCTCTATCTTTTACCCTTTATGGGCGATAAGAAAAGGGATTATTATTATAACTTTGGTGGTTATATTTCCCTATATTATAATAGTTGTTTACTGGGTAATAACCAAACTTAAAGAAAAAATTGGCGAATGGTATGATGAAAAGCAGTATCAGGATATAGCAAAAGCTAGTTTGACAACAATGCTGACCTCAGCAGTTTTACTTGCCGTAATCTTTGCTTTTCAATATTGGTACACTAGGTCGGCGCTGCTGAATGTCATATGGTTTTCTCTATATTTATTTTTTTCGCTGCTGGTTTTTTCAAGTATAATTTTATATTTGAACAAAAAAGATATGAGTGAGGAAGCATAAACAGGCAAAATAAATATTAGGTCTGGGAGCTTATTGAAGCTCAAAAAACTGATCATCTCTGACACCAAAAATCATGGAATTTTCCATATTGTTTAAAATTACCTCCAAACAAATTGTTTAATTCTTAATA
>JAMCVO010000148.1 GCA_023475715.1 Actinomycetota bacterium | reverse complement strand
CAAACATGAATTGATATTGTCTTTTGGCCGCTTCCGCATCATTTGGATACTCTATCAGCATCCGGAAGCAAGTCTGTATGTCAGGACAGCCATATTGGACCACTGATATCGGTGGATTTATTTCATTCGGTTTTTTTGAGCCGGAACTTTATATAAGATGGTTCCAATGGGGAACTTTCTGTCCTATATTCAGGACACATGGAACAAGACCCGACAATGAGCCATGGAGTTTTGGACCAATGACTGAAGAAATACTGAGGAAATATATCAGGCTCAGATATGAATTAATGCCATATATTTACGGTCTTGCCAAAGAAACCTCAAATAAAGGTCTTTCAATGATGAGGGCTATGCTGATAGAGTATCCAAATGATGCGGAAGCGGCCAAAAGACAATATCAATTCATGTTTGGACCAAGCATTCTGGTTGCTCCGGTAACAGAAAAAGGAGCAAGAGAAAAAAATGTATATTTACCGGAAGATATCTGGTATGGATTTTGGGATGAAAAAATATATAAAGGTCCTGTTGAGATAATGGAATTTACACCTCTTGATAAAATTCCTTTATTCATAAGAGAAGGTTCAATAATACCACAAGCCAGCATTATAAATTCTGCCGGTGAAAGCCAGAACCGGGATATGATTTTACATATTTACCCGGGGAAGAATTCAACATATACATTATATGAAGACGACGGAGAAACTTATGATTATGAAATGGGTTTCTTTACTGAAACCAAAATTGAATATAATGATAGAACCAGGTTTTTAAGAATTAATAAAGCTTTGAGTAATTTTACCGGATTTCCAGCAACAAGAAATTATAAAATTGTCTATCATAATATAAATTGTCCCGAAAAAATTATGGTTAATAATGATCTTCTTGGAGACAGAAATAAAAAATATGACATAGTTGAAAAAAAGCTGGAGATATTTTTAAAAAATCAATCAACCGATACAGATATTAATATAAAACTTCAGAGATTTATGAAGACCGGGAATAAGGCAGGAACAAAAGAATTTTTTTCAGTTAATTATGATCTGGAATATATAGATGAGCCTTTTGGTTATCTTTTAAGAGTATATCTGAGTAACTGTAAAAATAATTCCGGCCTCAGGGGGTCGTTCTTTATAGATATGCCTCACGGATGGATGAACGCATCAGAAAAACACGGCAGATTTACTCTAAAACCTTATTCAATTGAAACTATGGTTTTCCGCTTGCATCCGGAAGCAAGATCGTTTTCGGTAAACAGTACGGCTATCCTGACTGTATTGACCGGTAAAAGAAAAGAGAATAAAAGAATTCAGCTTGGCAGCGGATGGGCGACATGGTGGAATCTTGCAGGCCCTTACAAAGTAAATAAATTCAAAGATTTTGATAAAATATATTTACCGGAAAAATTATTGAAAATAGATAAAAACAATATAGAACCAGGCATCAGTATAAATCCTATTATTGATTTTAACTGGTTTGGTTATGTAAATATTGATAAATCTTTAGTGGAGAAGAATCTGGAAATACAAGCCATTGAAAATCCGGTTTACCGGATTGCATATTGCGATTGTTTTATCGAATCACCGGAAGAAAAACAATGTCTTATGCAGCTAAGAGGTGAAAACCGTTTTAAAGTGTGGCTCAATAAAAAGCTGATAGCCATTGTGGACGATTGCGTTGCAAAACCTGTGGAATACCATACTGACCTAAAAAAAGGCCTGAACCATGTTTTGATCAAAGCCAGTTTTGATGCCAGTAAAGAATGGAATGACAGAGCATGGGGATTTTATTTCAGATTTGTAAATGAAAAAAGGCAGCCTCTCGATGATATATTCTATTCGATAGAAACTACAGTCTGTACTGGAAACCTTCCTCAATCATAGCAAAAAAATTTTCAAGCTTTATATAGTTTGCCACAGAATTTCCAGTACCGAGGGCCCATTTCCCGCCGGGACTACATTCATTTATTAAAAATCTTGTGTGGGATCTTACCTCTTCGGTATTCATCCTGCAAAGTTTATCCATATCAAATCCTCCAAGAAGAGCGATTCTGGCACCATGGGTTTTTTTAGCCTCCCAAACAGGCTCAATAATATCTTCAAAAGCATGTCTTGCATCCCAGCCACAGGCAATAATATCCTCTATGATTGCACTTACATTTCCACACGAATGAAGAAAAACCGGTTTACCATGTTTATGAGCAGTGTTAATTATTTCTTTGTGCCATGGAAAAATATATTTTTTGTAAATATCCGGCGACAAGGTAGTATGTGTTTTAAAACCCATATCTTCTCCAACTACGATTGCACCCACAATTTCAAACGATGCAATATTATCAAAATAATTTATAAGTCTTATAGCTACCTGGTCTATTGTATCTTTTACAAGGGCGGGATTGTCGTATAAAAGATAGCTTATACCTTCAAGTCCCAGCAGCCAAAGAGCATTTTCAAATACACCAGGATGCCATCCTATTACTTTCATGCCTTCAGGGATAAAATCTTTCGACTTTTCAAAAAGGCTATAATCAATTTTTTTCATATTACGGACTAGAG
>JAMCVO010000183.1 GCA_023475715.1 Actinomycetota bacterium | reverse complement strand
ACTCATGCTTTTTATTCCTGGGAAGAATTTATGGATTTCCCGTATCTCTTGAAGGAGCTCTAAAACTAAAAGAAATTTCCTATATACATGCCGAGGGATATCCTGCAGGAGAGATGAAACACGGACCAATAGCTCTGACTGATACAAGAACCGTTGTTGTCGGGATAATTCCGCAGGATTTTGTTTATGAGAAAATGAGAAGCAACCTGCTGGAAGTTAAAGCAAGAAAGGCGCAAATTTTTTCAATAATAACCGAGGGTGATAAAAATACACAAGAATATTCAGATTACATTTTTGAAATTCCCCGGACAATAGAAGAATTGTACGGGATACTGGAAGTTATCCCTCTTCAATTATATGCTTATTATATAGCCAAGAATCACAACAGAAATGTTGACCAGCCAAGGAATCTTGCCAAGAGTGTTACGGTGGAGTAATTAATTGTGACAGAACTAAAAATTTACGGTATTGGTGTTGATTTGGTAGAAGTAAAAAGAATAAAATCGGCAATTGAAAAGAACCCTGGTTTTATAAAAAAGGTTTATACAGACAGTGAAGTCAAATATTGTACCGGAAAATCAAGAAGCTGTTTCATAAGCTATGCTGAAAGATTTGCCGCAAAGGAAGCAGTATTAAAATCGTTAAAAACAGGAATAGGAAAGAATATCCGCTTTAATGAAATTGAAGTTGCAAATTTGCATTCAGGGGAACCTGTCATAAATCTTTATGGCACGACCAGGGCATATTGTGATAAGCTTACAATCAAGGATATTAAAATAACTTTATCCGGTACTGAAGAACACGCCGTGGCTTTTGCAATAGCATTAATTTAGAAGCTAAAACTGGAGAATCAATAATTGGAATCAAATTTTGACGAATTGAAAGGCACAGATCTTAATCGAATATTGAAAGGCAGCAAAATAGCTGAAATAGATTCAAGATGCAAACTTTCGGGCATTGAATCAAAGCGGCTTATGAAAAATGCCGGCAGCAGGGTAGCTGAGGTTATAAAAAAAGATTTTGCCAATATATCAAGCATTAAAAGAGATGCTGGAAGGCATGCTGCCGGTACGATTGTGTGCGGTGGTGGGAATAATGGCGGTGATGGTTTTGTTGCAGCACTGGAGCTTCTGGGTAGCGGAATAGATGTAAAAATATTCTGTACCGGTCCTGTAAAAAAATTTAGTCCTGACAGCAGGTTTTATTTTGAAAAGCTCAATGAAAAATATAAAAGCAGGATATTTTTTTTGACATCTGAAGAATCGGGAAGCAAAGAAGCTTATGATTTTTTTAAAAGCTCCATTACAAAATCGGATTTTATTGTAGATGCAATTTTTGGTACAGGGCTTCATGGAAAAGAAATCTCTGGTTCTGCAAGGGAAATAATTGAAATAATTAATAATACAAAAAATAAAAACAAAAAAATACTAATTTATGCTGTAGACATACCATCAGGCATTGATTCTGATAATGCAAAAGTCCTTGGTAATGCAATCAAGGCAGACAAGACTGTAACATTTAGCTGTAAGAAAATCGGCCTGGTCTGTTATCCGGGTGCTTATTTCGCAGGGAAAATCATCGTTACCGATATCGGCATCCCTGAAAAATATTTTGAAAATTATGAAGAGATTTATGAAGCCAGCCTTGAATGGGTTGCTGACAGGCTGCCATTTAGAAAGCCATGGACTTACAAGCATGAAGTCGGAAAGCTTCTTGTGATTGCTGGTTCGATTGGTTTAACAGGGGCTGCCACTATGACATGCGAAGCTGCAATGCGAGCCGGCGCCGGGCTTTTAACTCTTGTATGCCCATGGGAACTTAATAGTATTTTTGAAATAAAACTAACAGAAGTTATGACTTATCCTGTTGAGCAGACTGATGATATTTCAATTCACATGGAATGTCTTGAAGAAGTAATAGAAATTTCAAAGAAATATGATGCTCTTGCCATAGGACCCGGTATTTCAACCAACCCAAGCACAATTTGCCTGGTAAGAGAAATATTGAAAAAGGTAAAAAAGCCGACTGTTCTTGATGCGGATGGACTGCGAGCATTGTATGGCCCAAGGGAAGTTGAAAGCGAGAATAATTGTGATTTTTCTCATGTTGTTATAACTCCTCATGCCGGAGAGCTTGCTTCAATCTTCGGCAGGGAAAAGATTGCTCTTGAAGACAGGCTGGATGCAAACCTGGAAATTGCAAAAAAATATAATCTGGTTTCCGTCCTTAAGGGTGCCGGAACATTGGTTACTGAACCTGGTGGAAGAACCTTTATAAATCCCACGGGAAGCTGGGCTCTGGCAACTGCCGGTACCGGTGATATTTTGACCGGCATAATAGGCTCACTTCTGGCACAGGGAATGAGCTTGATGGATGCAGCAGCCTGCGGCGCATATATCCATGGGATGGCATCAGACATGGTAGCGTCTTGTACAAGCAGGACTTCCCAGACAGCTACAGATCTTTTTGAAGGAATAAAAAAAGTCTTTCTGGAAATAGAGAAAATTAAGTACGACGATTTATACTAAAAATATAAATAAAAATAATTTAAAATAGAACTTACTTATTTTTTTAATTTTTACATTAGACATTAGGAGACAAAATGGCTGATTTAACTGCAAAAGAAATCATGAATAAAAAAGTAATCACAATAAGGAAGAATGCTTCAATTAAGGAGCTTTCGGAATTGCTGGTGGATAATAAGATTAGCGGGGTTCCGGTGCTTGATGAAAATGGCAGTCTGGCTGGCATAGTTTCTGAAGGCGATATAATAGTTCAGAATTCCGACCTTCATTTTCCCAGATATTTCAAACTTTTAGACGCAATTATTTATCTTGAAAGCCTGAACAAGTTTAAAAGGAGCCTGCAGAAGCATCTTGCTACAAAAGTTGAAGATATAATGACCGTTAAAGTGAAAACGGTAGATGAGGAAACTCCAATAAATGAGATAGCTGATATAATGCTGGACAATAGAGTAAACAGACTGCCGGTAATGGATAAAAATAATAAACTTGTTGGAATAATCACACGGGCAGACATAGTAAAATCCATGGTCACCAGTAAAAAATAATTGAATAAAATGCACTACGGTTACAGAAAAAATAAAAGATTTACCAGGATTGAAATTAACCTAAGCAATCTTGATCACAATCTGCAGCTTATCAAATCCCGCCTGAAATCTCCAAAAGTAAAAATCATGGCTGTAGTCAAATCCAATGCCTATGGGCATGGGCTCGTTGAAATTTCAAAGCAGGCAGTAAAAAGTGGTGTTTATGCCCTTGGGGTAGCTTTTGCTGCCGAAGGACTTGCCTTGAGGAAAGTAGGGATCGGGGTTCCAATTTACATTCTTGGCGAGCCGCCAATGGAAATTGTAAATGATGCCGTAAATAATAATTTCATTTTATGTCTTAATTCGTTTGAAAAGGCTAAAACAATTTCACAAAAATGCGGCAATCTTGGGAAAAAATTAAAGATTCATATAAAGGTTAACACAGGTATGAACAGGCTTGGCATTAATTACAGGGGCGCCGTAGAAGAAATAGAAAAAATTATCTCACTCCCAAATCTGAATGTTGAAGGAATATTCACGCATTTTTCTTGTGCGGGGGAAAAAGATGAATCATATACATTGATGCAATGGAATAAGTTTGAAAATGTCATTGACGACCTCAAACAGAAAGGCATAATTCCACAGATTCTTCACTGTGCGAACAGTGCAGCATTCCTGCGGTATAAAGACTTTCATCTGGACATGGTAAGACTGGGAATTACAATTTATGGCCTTAGTCCTTTTAATGGGACGGGCAGTAAATGGCTGGACCCGGAAATTCTTTCAGTTTTAACAAAGCTTAAACCAGTTCTAAGCTTGAAGTCAAAGATATCCTTTTTGAAAACACTGCCGTCCGGTGAATCCATTTCATATGGTGCAGCATTTAAGACGAGCAGGGATAGCCTTATAGCAACAGTGCCGATAGGTTATGCTGATGGCTATACAAGATTATTTTCAAACAAGGCAAAAGTATTGATTGGCGGGCAGCTAGCTCCAATAGTAGGCAATATTACTATGGATCATCTGATGATTGATGTTACGGACATTGCGCTGGGTAGAAGCATTACGGCCGGAGAGGAAGTAACTTTTATCGGGGACAGCGGTGATAGGGATGAGAAAATTACTGCCGACTGGCTTGCAGGGTTGATCGGTACTGTAAATTATGAAGTTTTATGCATGCTGAAAGATCAGATACCCAGAGTTTATGTAACTACTTAAAGTTTGCAAAATAGATTACTGACCCTATTTTGGAAGGAGAAGGACCAATGAAGGTAACGGCATTTAATGGAAGCCCGAGAAAAAATGGCAATACCGTAAAAGCAATGAGAATAATATTTGAAGCTCTCAACAAAGAAGGAATTGAAACAGAGCTTGTCCAGATTGGTAAAAGCGGCATCAAACCATGTACGGTCTGCCTTAAGTGTAAGGAAAAAAAAGATGGTTTTTGTTATGGAACAGAGGATGATATTTTGAATGAATGCCTTAAAAAAATGTATGGGTCTGATGGTATTATTATTGGATCGCCAGTTTATTTTGGCTCACTTACGCCTGAAACCAAGGCTCTTCTTGATCGGACTGGCTACTGTTCAAGGAATGGAGGATTTTTGCTTAAGAGAAAGGTTTGTGCCGGGATTGCCATTGCGAGAAGACAGGGTGCAGGACAGGTTGTTAACCAGATTCAAAATTTGTTTGCTCTAAGTCAGAGCATAATTCCCTGCTCTACTTACTGGAACATGGCTTTAAGCGGTGAAAGTGGTGATATCAATAATGACGAAGAAGGCATAAATACTTTCAGAATTCTTGGGGAGAATATGGCCTGGCTGATAAAAAAGCTTGCATATAAATAAGGATGATGTCTCAAAATTACGGGATATCATACTAATTTGGTGACTGCTAATGCAAGAGAATAGGTTATTCAAATTGTTGATTAATTTGGCATAGGTTGATAAAAATTTGTAATTATTTAACATTGTAACTATTTAAACAAAAGGGGGAAAAAATGGACAAAAAAACAGTAAAAATATTAATATTAATAATGAGCCTTATTTTATTAACTACCCTGGCAATAGCTTCTTGCAGTCCGGAAGGAGCAGCGATCGCTGCAGGCAGCACCGCAGTTTGGGCATTTGCAGGAATATGGATTTTCTTCGTTGCAATCTTCTGGCTTATCGGCGTTTTCCTTTTTGTAGTGTAGATTATTATGCTTGTTGATTGTGTGAAACGTGATAATAGCGAGTTTCCAAGTGCTGGCGAAAGCACCAAGACAATGTGGCTGTTAATAGTAATCTTAACAGGCGGTATCGGTGCAATCATATATTATTTTTTGGTTAAAAAGAAAATGCCTCGAAAGGCATAAAGGAGTTAATTAAATGAGTGGCATATATATAGCTGATATAACACAAGACGCAACCGCCGCATTTGCGGGTACTGTCATTGCCGGTTTAGCTGGTCTGTGGATTTTCCTTATTGTATTAATTAGCGGTATCGCACTTTTCTTTTTTATATTCTGGATAATTATGCTTGTGGATTGCATCAAGAGAAAACCGGAAGAATTTCCGGATGGCGGGCAGAATTCTAAAACTCTCTGGATAATTCTTTTAACTGTGACGTTCTTTTTGGGTAATTCCAGTGGTATTGCCGCAATAGTATATTATTTTGTCGTTAAGAAAAAAGCGCCGCAAAAGGAAAAGATCTAACCTGATCTGGATATAATGAACATAATAAAAGCCGCCGTTCTATCGACTCTTAGGTTATTAAATTATTTTTAAAAAATGAAGATAGCTATTATATATTCATTTTTAGCTGGATCTTCGCTAATCCTGGGTGTAATCATTGGAACGGTATTTAAAATAAGCCAGAGAGCCATTGCTGCAATTATGGCTTTTGGTTCAGGGGTATTAATTTGTGCCCTCACATTCGGCTTAATGGAAGAAGCTTTTAAGCATGGAGGATTTGATGCTGTTGCGATAGGATTCCTGATCGGCGGGGTTGTCTTTATAGGCGGGGATTTTTTAGTCCACAGATATGGCGGTAGAAATCATAAAAAAAAGAAGCACTTTAGAACTGTTAGAGATACTAATGGAAAAGCAATTATTCTTGGTGCAGCTCTTGATGGAATACCGGAATCAATTGCACTCGGGCTGTCGCTTTTGGAAAAAAATGGCATCGGACTGTTGATGCTTGCAGCAATTTTCCTTTCAAACCTTCCGGAGAGCATAAGCTCCATTGATGATTTGAGAAAAGAAGGGATTTCAACAAAACAGATTTATTTTTCCTGGTCTATTGTCAGCATAAGTTCCATAGTAGCTGCAATTTTAAGTTTCTTTTTTTTAAAAAATATCAGTTTAAATACAAGAGGAATCATTGAATCTTTTGCATCCGGTGCCATACTTGCAATGCTTGCCGACAGCATGATGCCAGAGGCATATGAAGAAGGCGGTTACCTGATAGGACTTCTGACCATGTTGGGATTCTTAACTGCTTTTATACTGTCAAAGCTGTGAAATTATTCCTGTAAATTATTCTGCATTGAAATTTAAGAAAAGGTTAAATATTGCTTAGGCTAGAACTCGGTAACCGGCACAATTGCTGCAGATATACCACTCTTGTATTTTAATAATTCTTCTATTTGTTATGAAAATTAAAATTAGCTATAATTTTTAAGATACTTAAATTATAAATATAGAATTTTGGATCTAAGCATGACTAATTATTTTGCTTTTACAGATGAGAGTGGAAATTCAACCCAAGAAAGATTTTTTGGATTAGGTTTATTGTTGCTTCAAAATACAGGAGCACTTTATGATTCTGTAAAACCTTATTATGAAAGAATGCTTGTTAATGCTAAGCTAATAAAAAATAGAAGAATCAAAGAATTAATAAAAAACAATAATCTATTTGAACTTGAAGCTTTAAGTAATTCTTCTATTCAATTTGAAATGAAATTTAGAAATATCAATTTTTCAAATAATCTTATTTATAAAGCATTAATAGCCGAGTATTTTAATTTCAAAGATGCGATGTTTTGTTGTTTAGTAAAAAATAGAAATGAAATAGAAAGCAATACCCCTTTTGATCCTTGGGAATCTTGTATTAATGATACTGCTATGCTGCTTGCAAATAATATAAAAAAATTATCCAATTGTGAAATATGTATTCTATGTGATGATTTGTCCAAACCAGCAAAGATCTCTGATACTTTTGAAAATAGATTAATGGCTGCGGTTAAGAAAAAATTAATAAAAATTGGTATTTCTGATTGTCTTTTTGGAGTAGTAAGACTTGAGTCTCATGCCTCATTAATGATACAGCTTGTTGATATTTTATTGGGTTGTGTCATGTTTGATTTTAAAAAGGAAGCGGGTTTAATTTCTGAAAAACAATTTGAAAGAAAAAATATAGTTGTTACTGAATGCAGAAATATTATTGGTGAAAAAATATTATCGAAAAATTTTACAGTTTACAAACCAAATTATTTTAGTGTCTGGAAATTTAAGCAAAAAAAATAGCGGGTCATGGACAAGAGACCCACACCCGCTAAACTTATATTCTAAATATAGAGTAATTATATTATTTTGTCAAATTTCTAAACATTTTTAAAAAAATTATCTTATTACAACTTTAAACACATCTTTTAAGTATTTTTAGTTTATATCTCGGCTCCTGCCACAATTTCTAAAGCTCTTTATAGAATATTTTAATCTAAAATTATGTTAGATTTTGCAATAACTTTTTTGGTTTGTAAATAATCTAAGTGGTAGTTAATATATTAGCAGTTTATGTTTGAAAAATAATTAATATTTAAGTGATAGTATGCATTACAGTGGTTTTCCATAGGCGTCAAGATAGCTTTCGGAGTCAGCTTTATTTTTTGAATTGTTGATTTTGCAGTGTCAATAAATCTTTTTAATCTATTAGCTTTATTAAAATCTCTAAATTCTTATTGACAAAAATTATGAAAGAATAATACTATTACTACTAATTTTATAGTACTAATATTAATAAAAAAATAATACATAGCCTTATAAAAATTTTTCTAATAAATAAAATTGGAAAAAGCAGAAATTACAAAACCCGAAATTAAAAAATTAGTTCTTCAAGCACTGATATTATGGGGGATTTTTATTGTTGTAAATATAATCAATAATAATACAATTCCTTTTATTCTTGGAAAAGATGTCCACAACTGGACTTATTCAAATATTAAGGCTTTATTATATGGATTTTTTTTATATTCAATTATTTTCCTTACCATCCCATTAATTATTGTTAAAGGTTGGAAGACTGTTCGTAAAATTGATTTCATGCTTCCTTTGATTGCTGCTATTGTTGCCATTACATTGCGGTATTATTTAACTTATATTCCAGCAGTGGCAATATTAATTCTTGGTTATTTACATTGGCGATTTAACCTCTCAGAACTTGGTATCAGATCAAAAGGTTGGAAAATAGATATAATATATATTGTCATCGTTGGATTATTAACTTTTCTTCCTAAGCTTATACCGCTGATTTTAAATAAAACTCCATTTTATCTTTCTCCTCTTAGTGCTTTTATATCCGGGATGGACCGCATATTTGCAAACCCGGGCTCTTCTGTTGAGAATCTATTTTATTTCGGATTTCTTGCGGAAAGACTTTCTTATAAAACTGGCAGGTGGTTAACTCCTTTAATTATTGCTGCAATGTATACAATTCATGAAATGTCAAATCCTGAGTACTGGTATGAAGGAGTGCAATTCTATTATATTTTTATAGGAGTTTTTATATTAACCATTATCTATTTGAATCGCAGGAATGTTTTAATTCTCTGGTTAGGAAGCGGCCTTGGAATTTTCTTAAGCCAGTTGTTTGTTAAAAGTTAAATTAATTAATTGTTTCAATAATAACACCTGCTTATAGATCAGTAATTTACCTTGAAAAATATAATAAAGAAAATATTAATAATTTTAATATCTTTATCTGTTATTTATTTAATTTCTTCGTGTAAATCTATAAGTATATCTGAAAGTGATTCACAAACTACCTCTATATACCAGGATACAAATATTGATATTAATAAAACCAATGAAATAGATAGCTACATTGAATCAAAAATGAAAGAATACCGGATCCCGGGTCTGGCATTATCGATCGTCCAGGGTGACAAAATAATCTATATGAAGGGTTTTGGAGTGGCAGACCCTTCAGGAAGACCAGTTACTCCACAAACCCCATTCATAATAGGTTCTACGGGAAAATCCATAACTGCTGCAGCTTTAATGCAATTGGTCGATGCAGGCAAAGTCACTTTAGACAAACCTGTACAGTATTACCTTTCCTGGTTTAGCCTGGCAGATAAAGACAAATCGGCAAAAATAACCGTTCGGATGCTCTTAAACCATGCAAGCGGCATCCCATTTAGTGCTGGGACATGGTCTCAAGCATACAACGATACAAGCGATCATGCATTAGAAGACCAGATTCGTTCTTTTAGCTCTGTTGTTATTAGCCATGAACCAGGTACAGTTTATGAATATGCTAATGCTAATTACCAAATTGTTGGTATGATTATACAATCTGTTTCTAATCAATCATTTCAATCCTATATTCAGGAAAATATTTATAAACCCCTTGAAATGTATAATAGCTATTCCTCAAAAGACGAAGCCTTTAAGCATGGGCTGGCGACTGGATACCGCTATTGGTTTGGTTTTCCCATACATACTCATAATTTGCCTTATTCTTATCGTCATTTTCCAGCCGGGTGGTATATAAGCAGCACAGAAGATTTGGCGCATTTTTTAATGCTTCATATAAATGACGGGATCTATAATAAACAGAGATTGGTATCTGCCCAGGGTATTTATGAACTCCATCATCCTGCACTAGAAAATTATGCAATGGGCTGGGTGGTAAAAGATGAGTTTTTATCTCATAACGGTTCAGTGCCTGATTATGGAAGTACCTTTGGTATAGATACAAAGAATAAAATTGGAGTAGTGGTTCTATTCAATGTCAATACAGGCAGTTTTGATGAACGGTTATACTCAATTGAGCCAAATATAATGAATATAATGAATAATACTGAGCTCATATCACCAAATAAGAATTCCTTTTTTCTACCCAGATTTATCGGACTGCTTATCCTTATAGTTTTACAAATCATATGGGTTATCATGTCAGCTCGAAGATTAAAGTTATGGGCTAGAGGATTTATTAAAATTCCACTCAAGTTTTTTCCTTTTTTATTTAAAGTTGGGCTTCCCTTAATTATTGAATTAATATTGGTATTTTTTCTGCTCTATAATCTTCAACTGAATGGTATGACAATTCTTACATCGATATTATACCAACCGGATCTTAGTATTTTGACTTTGTTCAGCGCTTTTTCGGCATTAATATGGGGAATTCTGAGAACAGTACTTAGCATAAAGTTAATATTTCCTAATAGGTTTATTAAAAAATATAATTAATAATTATTTTTCAATCTAATTTATAAGTATGATTATTGAAAATTTATTTTTATAGGAATTAGTATTTTATTATCTTCAAAATAGAAAGGAAGACTGATAATGAGGCAAAAAGTTAGAAAGGGAATAATTCTTGTTACTTTTCTTTTACTACCTGTAATATTTTATTACTTTTCTCCATACCTTATTATCATGGGAGCTTCTGAGGGAGTAATATCGGGCAGTTTTATAGTTTTTGCGGTTCTTTTTTTGTCTTCCTTATTTTTAGGAAGAGGTTTCTGTGCATGGTTCTGCCCTCTATCAGGTATTCAGGAGGCAAGTTTTTTAGCAAGAGATAAAGATGTAAATAATAAATATAACTGGATAAGATATATTATATGGGTACCCTGGATTGCTATAATTATTTATATGGCAGTAACTGCTGGTGGATTTAAGAGGGCTGATTTTACCTACCAGACTACATTTGGATTTTCTATATCGGATATATATGCACTTTTTATGTATCTTATTATAGTAATTCTAACCATAATTCTTTCCTTTACAGTAGGGAAAAGGGCACTTTGTCATTATGGTTGCTGGATTTCTCCTTTTATGATCGGAGGCAGAAAATTTAGAAATCTTTTTAAGTGGCCATCCTTAAGGTTAAAAGCTCAACAAGAAAAATGCACTGACTGTAAGACCTGCACTAAGCATTGTCCAATGAGTTTGGATGTAAATAATATGGTAAGAAGTAAAAAGATGGAAAATTCTGAGTGCATCCTTTGCGGCACCTGTGTGGATAACTGTAAAAAAGGTGTGATTAAATATTCTTTTAGTAAGGGAATGTAAAATATAAAGTTCAGTATATATTATTTCAAGTGAGTGAGAAATTGTTTATACAAAACCAGTTATAAAAATATCTTCATTTAAGATTAATAATTTGTTTCGAACTTTACAATCTCCAACCGAATTAAGTATTCTAAATTATTAATTACAAAAAAGGTCTTTAGGATTAATTATCTTTATAATCTGGTTCGAAATTTCACACCTTGGTCAGCTGATAGCAATTTAATTAAAATAATATTGGATATTTAAAAAAATTTTTGTTTATATTAATGTTATTTCTTAAATTTATAACTTCCACATTATTTGAAAGTTTCTCTTCAAGTTTTTTAGCACATTTTTCACTACAACCAAATCTTGTTGCAAAGGCTATTAAAATATTCAATTTAAATTCCTTTTTTTCAATTAATTCTTGTATTTTTTAATTTCTTGAAAAGAATAGCAAGTAAAATACTTAAAGCAGGCATTACAATATCCCATGTAATAAGTCCACCAAACAATACATTCATATTCAAACCTGTTGCATAACCAATCATTCCACCAATACCCAGTATCCCATTTATAATAAATAACCATCTTATTGTAGTTTCTAATTTTCCAGATATAAAAATCCCTCTTTCTGTTGAGCCCTAACTGTGTTATAATGTAATACAGTTTAATATGGATTGGAGCTATCAAAATGAGAGAAACTGTTACTATCAGTCTAACAAATAAATGTGCTAAAAAACTTGATGAAATTGCTTCTGAAGAAAATATAAATAGAAGTGAAATTATAAAGACTGCTTTAAAACAATATTTTTCTGTACTTGAATTTAGAAGAATCAGAAATTTAATGATTCCAAAAGCTGAAAAAGCAAAAATATTTTCCGAAGATGATGTTTATAAGTTAATTTCATGAAAATATTTTTGGATACCAACGTAATAATTTCTGCTTTTATTACACATGGGCATGCAGCTGAGCTTATGGAATATTGTCTGACCCATCATAAAATTTACACTTCAGATTTTATAATAGAAGAGGTTAAAAAAAATCTTAAAAATAATTTTGAATACAATGACAAAGAAGTTAGTGAAGTAATTAATTTCATAAAATCAAATTTTATAAATGTGGGAAAATATAAAAAACTAAATAAAATAATATCAAGGGATGCAGATGACGATAATTTATTAGCTGCTGCTACATTTAAAAAAGTGGATTGTATAGTTACCGGTGATAAAGACTTATTAACAGTCGGGAACTATAAAAATATTAATGTTTTATCCCCAAGGGATTTCTGGAGCTTTGAAAAATTTTCTGCTCAGTAATTTGGATGTATGAATATTTATACAGGATTAAGCGATAAATTACACAAATCTTATTAGAAATTTAAACACATCTTTTAAGCATTTTTAGTTTATAACGAATAGAATTTTATCTCCTATGCTGGAGCACAAGAGATAAAATTCTATTCATTCTGGCACAGTTACTTGACTTCATTACTAATATTTTAATTTTAACTTTTTACAGATTTTCAACATCTTTTTCAACTTGTAAATAATGTAAAAAATAATTAATATATTTTTGTATATTAACATCATATTCTTTTTAGAAGGTATAAATTTAAAAATGGAAAAAAGAACTTTTCAAGTAATTAATTTCTAAATCTTTATTTTAACGGAGGTATTTATTATGAAATACAGGATAATGGGTAAAACAGGGTATAAAGTATCTGAAATTGGTTTTGGCGCATGGCAAATTGGTGGAGGAAGTTGGGGCACCCAGAGTGATGAAGATTCAACCAAGGCTTTGCATACCGCTATCGAAAAAGGGGTTAATTTCATAGACACAGCTGCAGGATATGGTAATGGTAAAAGTGAGAAAATAATTGGAAAATTCATTAAAGATATTGGTAAAAAAATCTATATTGCTACTAAAACACCACCTCTTCCAGGAACTTGGCCACCTTCACCATATAGTTTAGCTGAAGATCGCTATCCTGAAAGTTATATTAGAAATAATGTAAATGAGAGATTAAAAAATCTTGATGTAGATAAAATAGATATACTACTTATGCACACCTGGACACGTGCATGGAACAACAACCCAACACCTATTAAAATACTTGAAAAATTAAAAAACGAAGGAAAAATAGATTATATAGGAATTTCAACTCCCGAACATGACCAGAACAGTGTTATAGATCTTATGAAAAATGGATTAGTCGATGTTGTTGAGGTAATATATAATATTTTTGAACAAGAACCTGCTGCTGAATTTTTACCAACTGCAGAAAAGCACAACATTGGCATAATAGGCCGAGTTCCTTTTGATGAAGGTTCACTTACTGGTAAATATACCATTAATACAGTATTTGAAGAAGGGGACTTCAGGCGTAATTATTTTAAAGGTGACAGATTAAAAAAGACACTAGAATGTGTAGAAAAAGTCAGAGAAGATATAAAAGGCACAAAGGCGGCATATCTGAA
>JAMCVO010000244.1 GCA_023475715.1 Actinomycetota bacterium | reverse complement strand
CCGCTGAGGAAAATTTTTTTGTGGTCCTCTGCAATCTCTTTTACTGGATTTGCGGTGTTTAACATATTCCAGAACTTTGCCGGATTGATTACAACGGTAATAATAATAAACATCGGTACAACGATTTTATGGCCTGCTATTTACACCAAAGTTTTTCATGATCATAATGAAAATTATTCAATGATATATGTGAAGCTTGACAGAGTTTACTATCTTGCTACTGCCCTTGGTCCTTTATTAATCAGCCTTTTGATGTATTTAAATTTATCTCCGCGCTATATTTTTACCTTGCTTCTTGTATTGTTTTTTATGTTATTTATATTGTTTTATATAAACTACAGGGATAAAATTATGGATATCCCACATGCCATCAATAATATTTCTGGTTCAGAAGATTCTAAAAAGCATTTAAAGCAGGATATAAACGAAAACATTGTTTCAAAAAATAAAGGAAATAAGGGGATATTTAAAAAAATAACCAAATTTTTTACTCCTTCTGTAATATTTGCAAATTTGTCACTCGCGATCTTTGCAAGTGTGCTTACCGGAACTTCTTCCTGGCTTACGACTTATTTCACTTCTTTTGATATTGCTGTCTCATTCAGTTCAATTCTGGTTTCTGTTTACTGGATTTTCGGTTATGCTGGACTGCAGATAGTATCAAAAACCCTTAGCTATGTAAATGAAGAAAAAATTATTTTTTATGGAGGAATAATAAGCGTCATCAGTCTGACCTGTTTTAGTTTCATAAATATCATATTTGTAAAAATAATATTCCTGGTAATGGTGGCAATGTCAATTTCAAGCATTTATCCATTATGTGGTGCCATAACTGTCAGGGCAAATCCAAAATCTGCCGGAAAAGCTTCTGGCTTCTCGATAGGAATGGGAATAGCAGGTGGATTAATAGTCCAACCCGTAATGGGGTTTGTTGCACAATATTTGAGCAAAAGATACGTTCCTTATGTTTTAATAGTATTGGCAGTAGTTGGAACAATATTGTCTGCAATTTTATTAAAAATTTCTTTTAATAAAAACAGAGACCGGATTCAAACCTAAGAACAGCAGACAAAGATGTTTTTAGGTTTAGTATAAGCAGTTATTGAAAAGAAATATGTAGTTTAATAATTATTAAGATTAAATTGGAAAGCGGAGGAGAAGATGGAAATTTTCGGAAAAAAATATTCAAGAAATGAGCTTTTAAAAAAAGTCGGGGATATGTCTCAGCTTGGCGGTGTAAAAATGTATGAATTTTCTGATGGAGCTGCCAAAAATTTAAGGGCAGTCGATATTAAAAGTCCGGGCGGCATTGAAATGAGCGTAGTTCTTGACAGAGCCATGGATATTTCAGCTCTATCTTATAAGGGCATTCCGATTGCATGGAGATCTGCAGCAAGAGAAACATCTAATGAGTCTGAGTGGCTCAGGACTTTCTTTGGCGGTTTATTGACAACTTGCGGCCTGACATATTTTGGTTCACCGTCAATAGATAATGGTGAAGAACTTGGTCTTCACGGAAGAATTTCAAATCTTCCGGCAAGCAATGTTCTTGCCGACTGTATGTGGGAAAATGATAATTATGTGATGTGGGTTCAGGGTAAAGTCAGGGAAGTAAAAGCCTTGGTTGATAAAATGGAACTCTCAAGGAAGATAACTGTTTTTATGGACAGACCAATAATTACAATAAATGACACTGTCGAAAATATTGGTTTTAAAACAAGTCCCCTGATGGTTTTGTATCATATAAATTTAGGGTTTCCATTACTGGATTCAACATCGAAAGTAATATTTCCTAAGGGAACTAAAACGACTCCGAATGATGAAGCGGCAAAAAAAGAATTTAAGAGTTTTGAAAAATTCTGGGAGCCCTCAGACAATTTCAATCCGCAAGTATTTATCCATGAAATCATGCCGGATAAGGACGGTTTTGGCAATGTAGCTTTAATAAATGAAGAATTTAATAATGGAGAAGGTATTGGTGTCTCAATTAAATTCAACAAGGAAAGCTTACCATACCTTATCCATTGGAAAGAAGCAGGAAGCGGTGAATATGTCTGCGGACTTGAACCGGCAAACAGCCTTCTTGGCGGCAGAAGCATGGAAAAGAAAAATAAAAATGTCCGTTTCTTAAAACCTGGTGAAAAAGTCAACTTTAATATAGAAATAAGCATATTAAATTCAAAAAATGAAATAGAAAATTATATTCATAAACTCAGCTAGTTCCATATCTTTCTTTTTTGCGGCTTTTGTTATAAAATAAGTTTGTATAAATAGTTACATACTATTTTGGTAGTTTATAAAAAAACAGATTTCAGGATGGTGATACTATGATGAGAATTCGCTGCAACAGAGAAATTTTATCTGCTTTAAAGGATATTGAATTTCCTAAAACTAAAAACCAGATTTTGGCATTGGCTGAAACCAAAAATGACATATGTGAAGCGTCTGTTATTATGTTGAATAAACTTGAAAACAGGACGTATCACTCTATAGATGAGGTATGCGAAAATGTAAAAGTTATTTGTAATCTTGAATTAAGAAACGGACATTTTTAT
>JAMCVO010000461.1 GCA_023475715.1 Actinomycetota bacterium | reverse complement strand
TATCGGAATATAACGGTGGAAAACATTTATAAAAAGTTAGCCTCAAAAATTGATATTTACAATTTAACCGATGCAGAAGAAAAAAATAAGCTAAAGATTATTGAAAAAAATCTATCGGATATTTTAGACAGTGAGAAAATATTGCTCTCCGGAAGAGATTTTAAAATTATCTTAAATCAGATTTTTGAAGAAAGCTTTGAATATGGACCAATCAGCGAAATCATGAGAAATGATGACATTACGGAGATTATGATTAATAACTTTGACGACATCTTTATAGAAAAATCCGGTTTGATACAAAAAACCGATATTAGTTTCAGCAGCAATCTGCATGTAAAAAATTTCATTGAAAAAATATTAAGCCCTTTGGGTCTGCGGATAGATGAAAGCTGCCCAATGGCAGATGCAAGGCTTAAAGATGGCTCAAGAATAAATGTGGTAATAAGACCAATTGCTTTAAATGAAATAGTGGTATCGATCAGAAAATTCAAGAAGAAATTAAAAGACATCGAGGACTTGATAACGGAAGGCACCTTAAATCATGAAATTTCCGATTTTATTAAGTCGTGTGTTGAAAAAAAGGCAAACATCTTAATTTCAGGAGCTACCTCAACAGGAAAAACAACCATCTTAAATATTATTTCAAATTTTATTCCCAGGAACGAAAGAATTATTACAATTGAAGATACTTTTGAAATCAATATAAGATTAAAAAACGTAGTCAGGCTTGAAACCAGGATGCCAAATATTGAAGGTAAGGGTGAAGTTACTATAAGAGATCTGGTAAGAAATTCTTTGCGCATGAGACCGGACAGGATAATCGTAGGCGAAATAAGAGGGGTTGAAGCTCTGGACATATTACAGGCGATGAATACGGGGCATAGCGGGTCTATGACAACAGTCCATGCCAATTCACCTGTAGATTTAATTTCAAGACTTGAAACTATGTTAATTATGTCAGGGCTTAATTTAAACCCTTCTTCCGCAAGAAGAATAATATCATCTTCGGTAAACATAATTATTCATCTTGAAAGATTAAAAAACGGTAAGAGGATCATAGCTAAAATATGCGAGTTGGTAAACGAGAATAATGTTATAGGAGAAAAATCAGAAATAATTATAAAAGATATTTTTAATCATAAATTAGCTATTTGAAATGACAGATAAAAGTACAATTTTAATATCAATATTATCATTTATTATTTTTACCCTTGGATTATCGGGGATCTATATATTATTTCGAAATACCAGCTATTCTGATTGGTCTTTACAGCAAAGAGGCTGTGCAAAAAATACAAGGGGCTCTGGTTTAAACGGCAATACCAGGTTTAATAACAGATATTTTGAAAATAATAATTTACAGAATTATAACAAATCATATAAAACCGGCTTTGCGGATTTATTGGCTGGTATTTATGAAAAGAGAAAAAGGACTTTTTAAATTTCTTTTTTTATTTCATTGCTGGTTGTATTTTACATCTTATTTAAAAACATATTTCTGTCCTTCTTTATGGCAATAATGTGCACAGGAATTTCCAGTGAATTTTTTGGAGGTATTTTAAAGAGAAGAAAAGAAACTCTGGATACTCAATTAATCGAGTTCATTATGAATATGATAATCATGTTCAGGGCAGGCAGAGAAATAAGACAGATATTTAAAGAGTCAATAATCTGTATTAAAGAACCTCTCAGAAGTTATTTAAAAAATCTTACTAATGAAGTTGAGCTTAATATATCCATGGACAGTGCGCTTGATAACTTTGCAATAAATGTAGGGAGCAACGAAGCTTGCCTTCTTGCTAACGCAATAAAAATAAACAGGAAAATCGGGGGTAATCTTATTATTATCCTTGAAAATATAATAAAAACTCTGCGGCAAAATTTAAAAATCAAATCTCAGATAAGAACTCAGACAGCCCAAAATCAATTTTCAAGCAATATTATTGCATTATTCCCGATGGCAGGTTTTTTAGCTATGTATTTTTTTCTGAATTCCATAATTAAAGATTTCCTTTCATCAACAACAGGAAATTTTCTGTTGGCAGCAGGTGCTTTATTTGAATTCACAGGATTTTTCATTATCAAAAAGATTTTAAAAGAAAATCGTATTTAATTTAATGGTGACCTATTTTCTTACAATTATATATTATTTATTTCTGGTATTTCTTACTTACTATTTTTTGAAGAATTTATTACTTAAAAGAGATTTCATAAGACAAAATTGCTCTGCTTCCTTAAAAAACAATTCAGATAAATCACTTCTTTTCAAAAAACTAAACTTGTTTTTTGTAAAAATAGGAAAAACTGGTAAAAGAATTCTTCTTAAAGGTTATATAAAAAGATTGGAAAACCTGATCCAGAATGATGATACAAATAACTCCACTAATATGACAACTGAATCTTTTATCGGTTATAAATTTTCTCTATCTCTATTAATGTTCATTTTCTGCATAATGTTAATAAATAACAGTGTATTCATGGTTATTTTTGCACTTGTCGGATTGGTCGCAGGATTTTTTGCTCCGGATTATCTAATCAAGCATATAAATTCAAAAAGA
>JAMCVO010000692.1 GCA_023475715.1 Actinomycetota bacterium | reverse complement strand
ATTATAGGAGGTTTATTAACGGCATCTTATGCTCTTTATAGGATGTTTTCTGGGAAATGAAATTACAACTAATTTATCCTACAAAACCATATCGAATAACCCAGAAATGGGGAACTCATCGACCAGATGTTTATTCCCAATTCGGGTTTACAGACCATAATGGAGAGGACTTTGCTTTAGGCAGTCCGCCGGAATTAAGAAGTCCGTTTGATTGCGAGGTCGTAAGAATAGGAAATCAGCCTAAAGGAGGCGGTATTTTCGTTGGAATAATATCACAGCAAGAATACGATTTTGATGATGGTATAAAATGCAGGGTTCTTATAGATTTTCTTCATTGCAAAGAAATTAAGGTTAATGTGGAAGATAGGTTGAAGGTGGGCCATTTATTGGCGATTGCTGACAATACAGGATTTTCCACCGGTCCGCACACTCACGGACAATATAGGAGGGTTACTTGGGACGGTATAAAGATAACCACCATTGATAAAAATGACGCCAATAATTCTTTCGACCCGACTCCTTATTGGATTGGATATTACGATGAGTATGTGGCCAAGCAGGTGATTAGTGCGGCGACCGCAATAGCGAGCGAAGTCCCCAAATTGCCACTGCAAGAACGAAAAACAATCATAGAATTATTGGGCGAATTATTGAAAAAAGTGATTCAATTTTTAAATAAATGAATATAGAAAAATTAAAAACTCATGGGAAAAAAAGAAGTAAAGAATGGCCGGAAGCAAGGAAGAATTGGCTTAAAGTCCATCCTAAGTGTTTTGTTTGTCTTGGTAAGGAGAAGGTTCAGGTCCACCATGTAATCGCATTTCATACAGATGAAACTAAGGAGTTAGACCCTAAAAATTTTATAACTTTATGCGAAGGGATGAATAGGAATTGTCATAGATTATTTGGGCATTTAGATAATTACCAATCCATAAATGAAAATGTAAGAGAAGACGCCAAGTTTTGGAGACAAAAAATATTGCATCGTCCTAAATGGAATGGTAAAATGTGTAAATGGGAATATATTGGAAAATCAAAAAAGAATACGCTGAAAAAAGGAAAACCTATGGAAAACCGAGAAAATTATTAGGCAATAGAAATAAATGTTTATTTTGTAATACCTCATTAAGACACGATAATAAAGTTAAAACATGTAGACAGCATCGGTATCAGTCTCCAATTTTTAAAAATAAACAATTAGATTATCGAATTAAAAATAGGGATAAAATAAGGAAAAAAATAAACGAATATGCCAAAAAACACAGGGGGGATAAACAAGAATATGATAGAAAATATAGAAAATTAAATGGTAAAAAAATAGATGACAGAATTAAAAGATGGAGAAAAGAAAAAAAGAAAATTGACCCAATATTTAAATTAAGATTTATAATTCAAAGTCGTATTAATTCAATTTATAAAGCAATAAAATTAAAAAAGAAAAATAAATCCAAAGAATTAATTGGTTGTGATTATAAAACATTAAAGAAACACCTAGAGAAACAATTTTTAGAAGGAATGAATTGGGATAATCATGGGGAATGGCACATAGACCATATCATCCCATTGTGTAGGGCTAAAACCGAGATTGAATTAAAAAAACTATGTCATTATAAAAATCTCCAACCATTGTGGGCATTAGATAATCTAAAAAAAAGCAAAAAATAAAGGTCGTTTAATTTATTTAATTATATGTGGTTAACAATAGCTTTAGGCATAGGTTCATCAATAGCAACAGAAGTAATAACTTGGTTGAATAAAAAACTTGGCGGAACGGTTTTTCAGGGATTAGGAGCGTTTTTATTCGCCACCTTTGTAGCATTTGTTATTGGAATAGTAAGAGTTGGAATAGATAGCAGATTTACAGAATTGGATTGGTCAACTGTTGTGTCTTATTTCACTCAAGTCTTTACGGTTTCTCAGGTTTGGTTTTATTTAATAGTTCAAAAATTAAGTCTTGATGTGAAAGCATAATTTATCAGTTCATTCCCAACTTTAGGAGGTGATAAATGTTAATCGCTCTCTGTCATAAAAGAGGCAACATTGTCAACGATGAAAAGGTTGTCAAATGGTGCATCAAAGTCCACTGCAAACACTTGGAAATACAAGTAGAAAGGAGAGGAGATGAAAATATTATTGGAAAGAAAGCAAGGAAAGGCAATCATCCTCGTTTGTCCCACAGATGGCAGGGTCAAAAAACACGGCAGGTGGGTTCGTTTGACCAAAGATGACCAGTTGATTCTTTGGAAAAGAAAATCAGAATGGGACCCATATTTCCTCGAATGTGATGAGTGCAAGAGCGTGGCGGCCCGCTGATAGACCGCCTTATTTTAGGCAAGAAAAAACCAGCCCTTATAGCAAATTTGCGTGGCTGGTACAAAGTCGTTGCCTCTGTTTTGGGATAACTAATCCCTTATATAGGTAACGAATGTTTATTGACAACGTTTCAAGTAGTTGTTGTTATAAAATGTGGTGGATAATTTTTTATTGAAATAGGACGCAAAAAATGTATAATAAGGGAGACGGGACTGTCGGGTGCTTATAATAAGCAAATAAATATCA
>JAMCVO010000781.1 GCA_023475715.1 Actinomycetota bacterium | reverse complement strand
GGATGCACTGCAAATTTATAACTTGTTCACTTAAATAATTGTAGTAACTTAAATAATTATTGTATTTAAGTACGCTGGCATTATAGTTTAACCTTCCAAAAATTATTCTATCAGCAAAAGAAATAGAATCTAAAATACTCTCTATATCCTGGTTAACGATATTAGGAGTTGGATAAGGCTCTATACTGATCCAGGTTTTAAATCCCTCATTATGTAAAAAACGCAAACTTTCTATTCTTCCTTCGTAAGGTGCTGAAAAAGGTTCATAATTCATTCTAAACATCTCATTTAAAGATATTATTGAAATACCGTATTCATTCTCTTTAGACGTGTTTTTAAGTTCGTGAGGCAACACTCCTTTTGTCAGTGCATTACATTTAATTTTATACTTATTCAATTTTTCAATTATTTTTAAACTCATTTCTATAACATCCTGATTTCCAAACATGAAAGGGTCTGTAGTAAAGCAGAGATGAACAAACTTTATATCTTTCTTATATTTAATAATTTCGCGTTCTAATAATTCTAGCGAATTTATTACAATTTTAGGATTAATCCATTCATTATAGTTTTTTACTTTACCAAATCTTTTTGCCATAAGCATTGCATAACATGGGTATTTGCAACCATGAGAGCAGCCTAAAACATGATTAAGAGAGTAATCTCCATATTCAACACCTGTTTTATATAAGAGAGTTTTTCTATAAATTTTTTCTAAATTAAAATAATTTTTTCTGTCCATTTGGTCCAACTTCTAATGCTTTGCCCCAGAAATCATTAGCAATGTTGTGCTTAGAAATTAATATTAGTTCATAAAGTTTAACATTTTTTGTATTTTTAATTGCCGCTACTGCTATAGTATCTTCATAATCTATACTACTTACCAATCCTATGTTTTCATTCTTATACCCTAACTTTTTTAACTGTTCTATTAGTGTGTCAATTAATAGTTTATATATATTTGTGGGTTTAGCATCCTTTTGTTGCCAGGTATTAGTTCCTAAAAAATCATTTAGAATATTTTTTTCTTTTTCTGTCCAATTCTTATAATTGCGTTTAATAGCTCCAATGGGAAAGTGCAATAATATATCTATCCTATTAAGTTTAGATAATTCAATAATTGTTGAAAACTTTAATTCATCTGGACCATAGGGATCTATGTATACAAAGTGGTATCGCCAATACTTTAATAATAATTCTTCTACTAATTTATTAACATACAAATTTGAATCCGATGAATTAAATGAGCATTGATTATAAATAAATTCACTATAATTAAATATTCTTGTTTTTAAGGACTCTATATTTGATTCATCAATATCACAAAAATAAAATTCATTAAACTGTGCTTCGTCTCTTTTTATAACACGGAGTGAACCATTGTCAATTTCATTTATTTTATTACGAGCTCTACCATTTATAAAACATTTACCGGGGCCTGAGAATAAGTCTATATATACTGCATTATCCTTTTCTGAAAACTTTCTTCTAGCTTCTCTTGAAATATTCAAATATTTCTCTAAAAAAAAATACTTGTTTTCTACCCAGGGTCCTACACATTGAACTGGCAGATTGTCAGATCCTAGGATTTTACAATTACCGTTTTTCAATTTTTTATTACAATTAGTACTACATAATCTGTTATCAATATTTATAGTCATTATTATATTTATTGAGCTATATTTTTAAATATCGTAAAAGTCAAATTCTTATTCAGGTTTAAATCATATAGAATTTATTTTGCTTTTTAAAATCATAAATAAAAATAATTGCTTTAGTTAAATAATATTTAAATCAAATATAATATTAATGTTTTATCATATTATAGACTTATTTTTGAGTAATTGTTAAAAAAATTTAATGATTCTTGCTCAATTATTTGCCCACTCCTGTGCTTTTTTGTTTGCATCAACGGTAGATACTTCCAGCAGCTCTGCAATCCTTGATACAGTAATTTCCCCTTCCAGAAATGCTTTCTTTACAAGGTTTTTAAATCTGTAATTTTCAATATTTCTATCTTCTCCAATAGGATCAGGTTCGTTGTATTGGTCAACTTCTTCATCTACTTTTTTATTTAACTGTTCATGTTCTTTTTTATCAATGATTCCATCTTTAAAAAGTCTTTTTATTATGCATTTTGCAGAGACATTAAAGTATTTCTTTAGATTAATGACATCGTTAAAACTTATTTTTTCAATAAAATTGCTGGCAATAAATTCATTTAAAGATTTGGATGGAATTAATAATAAACCTGCAAATTCATTAGCAATATCTTCTTTGATCCTCTCGTTTTCAACTTTCAGATCTCCCCTATAATCATCTTTATGAAAAATCAGATGACCCAGCTCGTGAATAGCAGTAAAAAATCTTCGTTCTATGGTGCATTTTGAATTTAAAAATATACAATCTCCTAACTTTTCGTTGTTTGCTGAAAAACCGGAAATGTCCTGATTCTCTGCAGGAAACTGGATTATTTTTATGCCATTTTTCTCAAGCTCATAGATAGGGTTGGAAATTGAATTTTCTAGGCCAATATCTAGTAGACATCTGGTCTTTTCAGCCATGTTTTCTATACGACCCTTGTCTAATTTGTCTAAATATAATCCGATTTTAAGTTGGAATGGTGATATCTTATTAATCTTTTCAAGCTCATCATATTTTCTTATTCTTTCCTCAAACTTAATCTTCAGATCAGTACTTATTGGAATATCTGAACGGAATTTATAATTACCGAATACTTGATTAGTTTTATAAAAAAAGTCTACACCACGATCGGTAAGACTAGCTATATTCAGCAATTTTTCAAAATCTATAAGAGTTGAACCGTTAATATAATTAATTAGGGTTTGTCTGGATATATTTAGTTTTCCGGAGGCTTGCTCCTGACTTATGCGTGATTCTTTTAGAGCTCTTTTTATATTTTCTCCAACAGTTATGCTTAAATTTTCCTTTTTCATTTTAATACCTCTGATAAAATGTATAAATAATTATACTATTTATCTTTATTAATTTATAAAATCTGTGAGTATTGTATAAAAAATATTACATTTTGTAAATAGATATGAGGAAGAATTTAGCGGTTTTAAATCATTATCAGATATTCCCAGACTTTCAAGGATTATTCTTATGCGCTTTCTGGTTGTAATATTTGGGAAGCATGCAGCGTATTTAATAAGCTTATCCACATCACAATTATTATTTTTTACAAGTGTTTGTGTTAACCTAAAACTACTCCACTGTTTCAGTCGAAAAGTACCCCGCTTAATTTAAAAAACTATTTTTTGAGATAGTCTTTTAATAAGACCAGGCTTATTGTTTTATAAGCGAAGTTTAAATTGCCTGTTTTAATATTTTTTTTGCTATTTTCGTAATTTAAATAAAGTTTTTTATCGTCGGTTATAAACTTTAAATTAAAATACTCTGCCGTAGCAATAAACGGGCAGTCATAAACGCTCTCATTAGTAGCAAGAGCAATATTAAAAGCATTCTTTAGCACCTGCTTTGTTATTTTAAAAACTATTCCAAGGTTATAAATCCTGTCTATAATTTCCATGCCGATCATTTCATTATTTTCAGTCTTGATTTTATTTTTTACAATATTTGCAAGTTCAAACAGGGCAATCTCTGGAGTTATAATACCTATTTCATTGTTAATAAACCCTTTTAATATAAGGTGGGAAGCTTCAACATTTTCCTCATTGTCATTAAAAAACCATTTGATATCCTCAACCTCAACGACCAGATAATTTCCCGTGCTGAAATTGCCCTTGCTGCTTTTATCATCTATGCTTAATACCTTAAAAAACCCGTTGATTGTCTGGTTCAATGTCTCAAGAAATTTCTTTTCCTCATCTGTAAATCTGTCCGGGTAATTATTCAGGCAGTATTTCCATAAATAATTATCATATACGTTTTCTGTATTTATAAAGTCGAATCCAAATTCATCTGTTTCTATGTCTTTTTTATAGTTATCGTCATTAAAATCCATTTCAAATATCGGGTAGCCGTGTGTGAAAAAAAGTAAAGATGTGTCTCTTAGAAAATCCTCGAATTCCTGCTCATTTCTCATTTTATCTTTTTTACCAGGATTAAATAAAAGAAAATCAAGAAGATAATACGCAGATTCAGGTGCTTCAAGTTTTAATTTCTCAATACCAATGTCAAATACTTTAATACTTGCTGAATGCCTGATTTCAAGATACCTGTCATATCTGTAATTGCTTAAATTTACTGTCTCTGTTTTGCTCAGGCAGCAATTTTTATATTTTTTCCCACTTCCACATGGACAGGGATAGTTCCTGCCTGGTTGTAAGTATTAGGATTATGGCTATTCATATTGTGATTTTTCTTATTATTTCGATTCTTAGTCATCCAAACATTTTTTTAGATACTTTTCAATAAATTGTTTTGCTTTTTTAATTCCAGTATTAGTCAGATATACTGATTTTGCACCTTTGCTACCGCTTAACAAACCCTTAGATTTTAACTCATCCAATAGATAACCCCTCCAGGATCTTAAAAATTTAGTATTTAAGATATTTTCTTCCCAAGATGTAAGATATATAAGAAGAAGGACTAGTTCCTCAATTTTTTCATCAAAGTCCTGACTATTTGTTTCCATATTATTTAGTCAGAGAAGTTGTTTTTTAATTCATATCTTTGAAAATTATATCATATATCTAATATAGCATCTTTAAAAGTTATAAATCACCTATCAATTGATCGTGAAACTCAAACATATATTCCAATATTACATTACCTTTCCGATTACTTTTCACCAAATAGTCCACTATTTCTTTGCAGAATTCATCAATGAGTAAGTAAATAATTTTATCGCCTAGTGAAAGGATTTATATAATTGTTATAAATTTGTCAATTACTAATTTACAAAATTGATTTTTATTATTTTATAAGCACCTTTTCTTGATTTTTCAGGGCTTTTTTCCATAACGGGTACTTCCTTTAATGTAACCCTTAATTCTTTCAGTACAGCAGGAAAACCCTTCCTAAATTAGTAGAAAGTTTAACCCGTATTTTTCTGCCAGCCCGCCAAGCTCTTTGTCTGAACAGATAAAGACTGTATTTCCCTTATCTGCATTTAATTGCAGTGCAGTCGCAAGCTGGATTGAGTCCATAGGAGTTAAATAGTTTTTATCCAGTAAATCGACAGCCTCAATAATAGTCGCTGATAAAACACCTGATGTCTTTATATTTCCCTGCGCAATATCGTTGAAAAACTCACTTTTTATCTTTTTATAGACTAGATTTTCCAGCTCTTTTGTTATCTCATTTTTTCTTTTAAGGTTAGAAATTAGTTCTATAATCGTTATGTCGGAAATGTATATTTCAGCATCCTGTTTAAAAATATCATCAAGCTGCTCGGTACCTTGCTCATGGATATACCTCTTAAATAAAGCGCTTGTATCTATAAAATAATTATTCATCAATAACCGTTTCTTCCTCTCTGAGCTTTCTTACCTGCTTTGACATATTTAAATTAAAATTGCTGGTCATTTCCCTGACTTTTGATATACCAACACTGCCCTGGCTTTCTTTATATGCATAACTTATAAGCCTTACTTTATCGCTGTCCTGGGGTAGGGGCTTAAGTATTATGCTTCCATCTTTTATATATCCGCTCAAATACATTCCTTCTTTTATTTCAAGTTCTTCCCTTAGTGCCATTGGAATTGTAATCTGCCCTTTTGAGGTTATTTTTATTTTATTCATTATACTTATTTCCTTACTTCTTACTTCTTACATTATTTAGCAATTATATACTATTGCTATAAGCAATTCAAGGATTTATTTCAATTGGTGTTTATTTCAATTGGTGATTGCTGTTGTATTTTTATAAATTATATCATAGCTCGCGATTTTAAAATTTTAGTAGATTCAAATATTCTTTACAATTTCAAAGCTTTTTATAATGTTTAAAAAGCCTGCTGGCCCATTGACCCATAATGGGTTTTATGCTATTCTTATAATAAATTTTATTTAAGAGGTGATTAATTTGCAAAATAATAATATAAAAATTAATGATGAATTTACCGAAATAGATACTAGAACAATTGACAGCCGAAACAGGCTCACTATTGGTGAACTTTCGCAAGGATTTAATAGATTTCGGTTATATAAAAATAAAATGGGGGAAATATTACTGAAGCCCGTTGCTGAAATCCCGGCTTCGGAGCTTTGGCTTTTTCAAAACAAAGAAGCATTGGAGAATGTTCAAAAAGGCCTTAAAGACATTTCTGAAGGAAAAATATCCAAGCTTGACTCTAATAAACTATAGGGGCAGTATTTGTTTGAAATATTTCTTACTGATCAGGCAAAAGATCAGTTAAACAAACTCAAAGCTGATAAAGGTCTTAACAAAAGATATAATGCTGTTAAAAAGACTATAAATTTTTTATCATCAGATCCAAGATATAAGAGCCTTAAAACACATGAGTTTTCCAGTTTAAAAGGGCCTGCCGGAGAAAAAGTATTTGAAGCTTACGCTGAACAATCTACTCCTGCAGCATACAGAGTTTTTTGGTGTTATGGCCCTGGTAAAAACCAGATCACCATTATTGCAATAACACCACATCCCTGAGAAATACAAATTTAACCCTTCCTAGATTAAATCTTAAATATTTGGTGCAAGGCCTGGCTGCTTTTGCTTAAGATTATTTACCTGTCCCATCAGGGCGAAAAGGAAGGATCATAGTCAGATGCCGGATTATTTGTAAGATTTGTCTGCCCTGAGCCATCAGCATTCATTATGTAAATTTCATAGTTTCCATCACGGAAGGACGCAAAGGCAATTTTAGAACCATCAGGCGAAAAGGAAGGGCAACCGTCAAATGCCGGATTATTTGTAAGATTTGTCTGCCCTGAGCCATCAGCATTCATTATGTAGATTTCATAGCTTGCATCACGGTAGGAGGTAAAAGCAATTTTAGTCCCATCAGGTGAAAAGCAAGGATACTCGTCAAATACCGAATTATTTGTAAGCCTTGTCTGCCCTGAGCCATCAGCATTCATTATGTAGATCTCCCAGTTTCCATCACGGGTGGACGCAAAGATAATTTTAGAGCCGTCAGGCGAAAAGGAAGGATAATCGTCAGCTGCCGGGTTATTTGTAAGCCTTGTCTGCCCTGAGCCATCAACATTCATTATGTAGATTTCATTGTTTCCATTACTGTAGGACGTAAAGACAATTTTAGAGCCATAATCCAAAAGACTATTTTTGAATGCTTCCAGGTCAATTTTATATATACCATTTGAATAAGCTGCTATAGGACTACCGATATTTTCAAGTTTATAGTCGGTTTCCGGAAATTCGGCTGAAGTATATTTCCCGGGCCATACTACAAAATATGTACAGAACCCTTCTCTGACTGGTTGATAAAAAGTACGGCTTCCGCCCTTAAGTCTAACCAGGAACCAGTGATTATCTGAAATATTGCCACCATTGGGACCAATAACATCCTTGGTGACTTTTATAATTGCAAATTTTTGCTTGGCTTTTAACCGGATATCTTTATTCTGCTCATTTTTTTCTAAAGATACAGACCCGTCTTTCACAATCTGCACATAGTCATTGTCTTCGGCTTCAACTACTCTGTACTCAAAACCTATTTCAACATTAAATACCTGCGAGCCGCCGCCCGATATGGTTTTAGTCTCAACATCCTTCCAGACTGATGATGTTAATTTCTGCAAAGTTATATTAAATTTATGATTGTCCGGAATAAGCGGTTCACTTTTTCCATCAGGAGCTTTTAAATCTTTATAAACTGTTATTGTACCTTTGCCGGTAACATGAACTTTAATGCTTGCTGAAGCAGAAACTGCTGTGTGAGTGTCTTTTCCTGTCACTGTAGCAGTGTTGCCTACTTTATAGTTTCCCGGTGACAGATAAGGTCCGATCTTCCTGGTATAAGTATATTTATACGTGGCGGTGTCTCCTACCCAGGACTGGCCAAGATATCCCTGCAGTGAGTCAGAAACATCTGCGAATGCATCACTTGTAATTGTTCCGCCTGATATAGAAAAACCTGTGGTATAAGCAAATTCCTGAAAACCAACTCCGCCGCCGGATATGGCACAGTTTGCCAGGCCGACAAGTGCAGTATTCTGGTAAGCTGTTGCACCTGCCACAGGAGCAAATGAAACACTGTAAGGAACAACTGAAGTGTCGCCCGCTGCAATTGTAAATGGTCCGCTTATATCCTCGGTTGTCAGCTCGGTCCAGGGACCAGCACCGATCTTGTACTCAATTCTATCTTTTACATAGGTAATTGATGCAGCTTCGCCTGATGTACCGTCATTCTTGATGTTTATATTTCCGCTTACAGTAATACCGGTTTCATGATAGGCTGGTGCAACTGTTACGGTGTACTTAGCAGTAGCAGTTTTTCCTACAGCAAGATCAAATGAAGCTTTATCTACCGATTTTTTAATAGTCCAGGTAAGGTAACCTTCTCCTTCGGCAGTTGCGTCCTTGGTTACCTCAAGCGAAGTGCCCTGGGGGGCAGCACCCTCGAGGCTAAAATTATCAAATTGTGCTATGCAACCATTATATGCTTCCGCTATTATTTCTATCTGGTCAAAATCAGAATAAGGCGCACCCGTATTCTGCTGCCAAAAATCTGAAACTTTAAAACTTATATGGGACCACTGTACAGGCGGCAGGTTATTGAAATATCCAAAAGCCTGGCCTTGAGCTACTCCATTTTTGTAGATATTAAAAGCAATTTGAACACCGCTGTTAGCCCCATATCTCGGGCTAACATCAAAACTGAAAATAAGATTTTTTTCAGTAGTATTAATTAATTGCCTGATACCCGAATTGGTACCGATATTGGAATAAATTACTGCTGCTCCATTCATCACAGCAACATCACCCCAGGAATTCCAGGAATTAAGATTACCCCCAGCGAAATCTCCATTTTGAACCATGTTACCAGGATTGGCCTTTAAAAAGCTTATGGGAAGAAAGGCAAAGATAAGAATAATTGCAAGTATAGGAAAAAATAGCCATTTCTTTTTCATTTCTATCCCCCATTCTTAGGAACTTAGCATATTATGTTTTATTTATATAATTTTTGTATAAATATTGTATTTATATATATGGTATTAGTTATAACAAAAATGTAAAGTACAATTACTATTTTATTAAATACTATCATAGCGTTAGATTGTTCTTTACACCAAATAGTCTTATAATATGGTTATGTATACATAACCATATACATAATATGTAATACGGGAGGATAAAATTGGCACTTAAAAAAGCAACATTGCTATTCGATGAAGAAGTCTATGAAAAATTAAGAGAAAAATCCGTTACAAGCAACACTTCAATAGGTGAGCTCGTCAGGGAAGCTGTGGCATCTTATTACGGTATAAGAAACAGTTCAGAAAAAATAGAAGCATTAAATAAGCTTAAAAACCTGGATTTGCCTGTTGGCAGTCCTGAAGAAATTGAGGCACAAATTATCAGGGGTCGTAACCTGAAAGAAAAGGAATAGCTTATGGAAAAGAAACGTGTTTTTATCGATACAAATATTCCAATTTATGCAAGTGGAAAAGATAGTCCCTTTAAAGAGCTGTCCATAAAAATTCTTGAGGATGTAGCAACAGGAAAAATCTTTGGTTTCACATCAGTGGAAGTGCTTCAGGAAATATTATACAGATTCTATGAAATAAATATGCAGGAAAGAGGTCTAAAACTTTTTGATGAATTTTCAAATATAGTTGACGAAATTCTGCCTGTAGATTTCAAGATAATCCGGAAAGCCAGGTTTATTTTAGAAAAAACCTGTGGGTTAAATGCACGGGATGCAGTGCATGCTGCAACTATCGAGTATTATAGCATTGAATACATTGCAACTTTTGACAAACACTTCAAAAATTTTAAAAATATCAGAAATTATTTAAACAGCTAAAGATAGAAAGTTAAGCAGCTATAAGAAATTCTATTTATTATTTTTTTTACTCCGCAATTTTACAAAGCTCCTTTAAAATATAAATCATCCCTTCTGTATCAAGACCGCAGTAATCAAGCAGATCTTTTCTTATTTTCTCAACATGAGCTCTATCCGGCTCTGTTTCACCCTTTAAGAAAGTGATATTAAGATATTTTAGGCTTGCCATCTGGCCGTTTTGTATTTCAAGGTCATCATAGCTTTTTCCTGTAAGTGCTGGTAATACATTTTTAAGAGAGGCACTCCCCTTCTGATCGGAGCTATAGTAATAGAATTTTCCGAAAGGCTCATATAGATCGATAATCCGATCTATTGCATCTTCTATCCACCAGCCGTGTTCCGGAAATACTCTTGCAAGTTCTTTAAGGATATTCTTTTCAAATGGTTCATAATAAACAAGAATTGAGCCAGCAGTAGAAGTGCTGTGCTGCTTGTCTTCGCGCTGCGCGCTGTCATATCCCAGGGCTTTTTCTAAACTTTCAAGAAAACCTACCCTTGGATCAGTCTTATCATCCCCGGCAAGGAAATAAAGGCTTTCAGGTTTGGCATCGGGAAACTGCATAAGATGGCATGAAAATTGAAATGGAATATTCTGGTAGGGCTTTAAGCCATCAAATAACGGAATTGCAGTGGCAAATGTCTCAAAATCAAGAAAGTATAAAGGATATTTTAACTTTTTCATAAATTGCCCGATCCTATCCTTATCAATAATTTCGCAGTTTTCTTTTACGGCTCTATATTGCATGAGCTGTATTGAGCTCAGCATTGAAGTCTCGTTTATTTGTGAAATTTCAATGATCCCATTCCGGTAAAAATAACAGGCAGCTTCCCTTCCCTTATAGAGCTCAAAAATATTGTTTTTGGGCAGACGACTCCAGCATACTTCTTTTAAAGGACAATCATAGGGATTAAAGCAATTTTTACCGATGTTGATTTCAGGACATAAACCACTGTTTATTGCCTCAAGCATCAGGTTTATTTTTTCTTCAACACCTTCCTTCAGTATTTCTGCCTCTGCTGTTACATCATCAATTGCAAAAAACTTATGCGGGTCTATTGGACCATCCTTTATAAAGTCCCTGTTTAGATACATCAGGTAACACTTATTTATTTTAAGGCCTGCACCCTCATAACAATATTTCTGAAATGAGATATCATGCTTGTTTATATCCTTGATCGATGAGGCGCTTTTTACCTCGATAATGTTCCAGGCGTCTGTGCCTGAGGGCTCAAGGATATCTGCACGTGCAAATGCATTTTTGTAGATAAAGGCTGGTTCAAAGAGCGGGTGTCTGATAGTGTGGTCACCAGTGCCGGTGCCACTGGTGCTGGTGCTGACGGTATTGGTATTGGTGTTGGTGTCGCCGGTTCTAGTACTGACCGTGCTGGAGCTGCTAGCACTACCAGTGTTTCCGGTGCTTATGTTGTTATTGGCGGTCGCCGCGGCTTGCTCAGCGGCAGGGTTAGTAAGGTTTGTCAGCTCTCTTGCCCTGGCAAGCTCTGCCTCGATATCAACGCCATGCTCGATCTCTATACCGCCCGGAAACAGGGATTTTGCAAGATTTCCCACATCATGCCCCTGCTGGAAACGAAACTGTGTGACTTCATCAAATGGCGGAATAGTCTCCGGGTCATTTATAAGATACCAGAGGTATTTGAGGCACTGAAGGCCTGCGATATATTTTGATTTTGATATTATTTTATTCTTATCCATTGTCTACAATATTATGTATTACCCTTTCTATTGTGCTTCATTTCTAAGCATAAAACTCCTGATATTTAACAATTAATAATCAGAACTTTTTGGCTCATCAAATTATTTTTCCAACAGGAGCAAGATAGATTACGAACTCATCTTCCCCATCGACTTTTATAAGCTTATCCATAAGTTCCTGATTATAGGCTGCCATAGCGCAAGCACCGGCGCCGATCACTTCGCAGGCAAGATATAAATTCTGACATACATGACCCACATCTATAGCTATAACTTTGTGAGCTGCTATTCCATAGCGCCACTCAGTTCTATATGGAATGGCGGCCCAAATAAATACTGCTGCAGCTGTTCCGGTAAAAAACTGACCGAGTGTTGCAATCCCTATCTTTTCAGCTAGTTCCTGCCTGCTTCCCTGCCCAAATTCAAATAACAGCTCGTGCTCGAGTGGAAGATAGCGGTAAATACCGGGCTCAAAACCGACAGCATTTAAAATACAGAGATAAGTCTCAAAGGGATGCCGGTTTCCTGCAGAAGGTACGTTTCTTAAAACTGTACTGCCCAGATTTTTTTTTACACCCTGAGTCGCCCATAGAAGAAATGATAGCTCTTCATTACTTAAAGGCTCATTCGAGTATTTTCTGTGACTTCTTCTGTTCTTTATTACAGATATAAGTGCAGTTTCTTTTATGTTTTGCCATTTGTCAGGTTTTATAAGAGTTATACGTTTGCTCTCAGCCGGAAATTGTTTTTCAACTGGCGGAGGTTTTATCCCCAAGCTTTGATCTGTTTGTGAGAAATCAGTTATTAACCTGATGCTATCTTTTAAAAAATATCTGTATTTTTTCATATCTTCATGTTTTTCTTTCATTAACCAACCTCTAATATGGTCTTATCTTTTCGATATCTTCCATGGGAAAGTGTTTTAAATTTTTAGTGATCAGTAAAGCATTATAGACCTTTGAGCTTGCTGCAATTATTGCATCAGGTATCGTAAGCTGGTGCGATTTATAATAATTCATCCTGTAGCTGCCTGCCAGTTTTGCAATAATTGTATCAACATTTATAACCTTTAGTTGTGAGACCAATCTATCTACAATTTCATATTCATTAAAATATAAAAGGGAATAAATTTCAGCAATGGTGATAACTGATATATGACAGATATTTTTAGCGGAATTGCTTATCAGATCTTCAAAATTACCAATGCCGCGCAGGTGATCAATGATTATATCGGTATCGATAAGTATTTTAATGTTTTTTATTTCTTTCAATCCTTTGCTCCCATTCTGCCCTGACAGCATTGGTTATTTCTTCGCTTTTAAGATCTTTTTTAAATCTTTCTTTTAACAAGCCCCTTGTTTCTTTCACTGCCCGTTCTTTTGGCTGTTCTTTTGAGGATCTGCCGAATTCTGTTAATAGCTTGCAATCTATTGCTTCTCTGATTAATTCTGAGCTGGAAATATTTTTTAAATCAGAGAGTTTATTTATGCTTTCAAATTGATCTTCCCTTACAAAAAAACTTATTCTTTTCATCTTATTTTCATTTTAGTAGGTAATATTTTTTATTAAGTATGCTTTATTATTGTATATAAATTATATGTATATTGCAAGCATATATTAGTTATCGTTATCTTAAAAAAAATGACAGCGATGCCTCAGTTATCTCTATATATTTTTATAGGAAGATTTTCTATGGCAAAGTGTTGCGGAATGCCCGGTTACAGGCCGCCTAATTATTACATTTTCAGGAATTCAAACAATTTGAAAATAAGCATTGCAGGCCAGACAATTGCTTTTAAAAAACCTAACACCCCTGCCCAGAAGGTTGTCGTCTGCATGATATAATAGACAGCCGCACCAATAAAAGCCATAAAGTAAACGCCGCCCATAATACCTGATCCACCATGTTTGTGATTATGCCTCCACTCATGATGCTCATGCATTGATGGATTATTTTCATCAGCCATACCCTTCCTCCTTCTTATTATTTAAAATTGTGGGCTTCACGAAATTCAAATTCCCGCACAAATTAAGGGTTTTGAATTTAGACTTGCCCTCCACCTTAAAATCCCGCACAAATTGCAGTTTTTTAAGGGCAAATTTTGGCCAAAAAGGCCAATTTT